>NZ_VNXM01000001.1:0-713 GCF_009820205.1 Escherichia sp. HH26CH | reverse complement strand
AATAAATATCCTCCGGCATAGCCGGAGGTTTTTCAAATGCGCCTGTAAGGCTCTGTTACCAGCCGCGCCCTAACAGGCGCATACGATCTGACATTTGCATTCAACTTCGTTACTTACGGCCCGTAAACGGGCTGCCCGGATATGGAATCGATAACTGCTCCCCCATTTTATCCTCTTCAAGCTGGTGCTTTATGTAGTCCTGTATCTTCGCCGTGTTCTTACCCACCGTATCGACATAGTACCCTCGGCACCAGAACTCCCTGTTTCTGTATTTGAATTTCAAATCCCCAAACTGCTCGTAAAGCATCAGACTGCTTTTCCCTTTCAGATATCCCATAAAGCCGGATACGCTCATTTTGGGTGGGATTTCCACAAGCATATGGATATGATCTGCGCAGCACTCTGCTTCCAGAATCCGTACGCTTTTCCACTCACACAGCTTTCTCAAAATACTGCCTATCGCCCTACGCTTCTCTCCGTAAAACGCCAGTCTTCGGTATTTCGGCGCAAAAACTATGTGATATTTACAGTTCCAGCGGGTGTGCGCTAAGCTCTTTTCGTCCCCCATTGGGACCCCCTTTTGATTTCTTGTTTGACACTTGCAGTTGCCAGACCGCAAGGTGTTTTAACAAATCAAAAGGGGTTTTAATAACTGGCTCAAAGCTGAAAGCTTTCCGGAACCCCCAGCCTAGCTGGGGGTTTTCTGTGCACAA
>NZ_VNXM01000011.1:0-720 GCF_009820205.1 Escherichia sp. HH26CH | reverse complement strand
GGATCAGACGCAGGGTGGAGATGAGTCTCGAAGATATTGCGAAGTGGCTGAATCCGATAATATCGGGGTGGCTGAATCCGATAATATCGGGGTGGCTGAATTATTACGCGAGATACCACAAATCAGCGATGAAGAAAGTATGCAGATATATTAATCTGACGCTGATTGCGTGGGCGAGAAAGAAATATAAAACCCTGCGGTATAGAAAGACGAAGGCGTGTCAGCTAATGGAAAGGCTGTCAAAAGAGAAGCCGGAGTTGTTTGCCCACTGGAAAGAAGGACCAGGAAGCGCGTTTGCCTGACGGGAGCCGTATGAAGCGAGAGTTTCACGTACGGTTCTGCGAGAGGCTGTCGGGGAGGTTCCGGTGGCCTACTCACTTAACGCTGCTTTTTTGCACTAAATAATTCGCATTTTATGTTCAATTATTGAGATATTCCTTATTACCTAAAGCTGTTTTTCATTGCTTATACATGATCAAATACTCCTTACATAAATAAGGAGAACAAAATGGAACTTAAAAAATTGATGGAACATATTTCTGTTACCCCCGATTACAGACAAGCCTGGAAAGTGGAATATAAATTATCGGATATTCTACTGTTGACTATTTGCGCCGTCATTTCTGGGGCAGAAGGCTGGGAGGATATAGAGGATTTTGGGGAAACACATCTCGATTTTTTAAAACAATACGGTGATTTTGAAAATGGTATTCCTGTTCA
>NZ_VNXM01000064.1:0-262820 GCF_009820205.1 Escherichia sp. HH26CH | reverse complement strand
AAGCGGGAATAGCTCAGTTGGTAGAGCACGACCTTGCCAAGGTCGGGGTCGCGAGTTCGAGTCTCGTTTCCCGCTCCAAAATTTGAAAGTGCTGCAAAGCACAGACCACCCAAGCGGGAATAGCTCAGTTGGTAGAGCACGACCTTGCCAAGGTCGGGGTCGCGAGTTCGAGTCTCGTTTCCCGCTCCAAATTCTTCTCTCAATAAAATATCCACAGCGACGCGATGCGTTATTGCTGGTTTTTGTTGTCTCTGACAAACTCTTGTAAACAGAGTTATCCACAGCCTCATGTCGTAATCTTAATTTCAAAGAAACTTCGCACGGTGAATAGTATTTTTTTAACTTATTGATATATAAGTTGAAAATTAAGATCTCGTTTTGTCGAGTCGATCACTTGACGATTTTATTCGTCTTGAATTGCAATGCGTTTTTATTTTTATTCACAAGCTGTGGATGAATCAGGCATCTCGTGGTAATCCCTTTTCAATGACCCGAACCAGACGCTGTTTTTTCGGTAGTTGTACCTCCACGACGCACGCATTTCGCCTCTCGATTTGCTGCGCAATCGCCCACGCTATGTGCTCATCAAGAAGTGGGTGCTCACCTTTACGACTTTCCAGCGCTGTCAAAATCGTTTTATCCCAGGGGGCATTGCCTAATGCCACGGCGATATTACGCAGCCAACGCAGGTGACCTATACGGCGAATCGCCGAACCTTCCGTGACTTTTAAAAACTTCTCTTCACTCCAGGCGAATAACTCAATGAGTTCCGGTGCGTGTAGTGGTTTGCGCGGGCTGAAATCGTCTTCTGTAGTGAGTTGCGAATAGCGATTCCACGGGCAGATAAGCTGGCAGTCATCGCAACCGTAAATACGGTTTCCCATCAATGGACGCAGCTCTTCCGGGATCGCCCCTTCCAGTTCAATGGTGAGATAAGAGATACAGCGGCGAGCATCGACGGTATATGGCTCGACGATGGCGCCGGTCGGGCAAATCGTCATACAGGCCACGCATTTACCGCATCCTTCCTCGACCGGTTGATCCACGGGCAGCGGAATATCGACCAGTAATTCACCTAAAAAGAAGAACGAACCGGCCTCGCGATTGAGGATAAGTGAGTGCTTACCTGTCCAGCCAAGACCTGCTTTTTCAGCTAACGGGCGCTCGAGAATAGGCGCAGAATCGACAAACGGTCTAAAATTCAGCGAAACACAATGTTGCTGAATCATCTCGCCCAGCTTTTTGAGTCGGTTGCGCAGAAGTTTGTGATAGTCACGGCCCAACGCATAACGACTTACATAGCCGAGTTTGGGGTTTTTCAGCGTGCTGGCAAATGCGGCGTTAGCAGGAAGGTAATTCATCCGCACGCTGATGACGCGCAGCGTACCAGGCAATAACTCATGGGGGCGAGCGCGCAGCATACCGTGACGCGCCATCCAGTCCATTTCGCCGTGGTATTGTTTGTCCAGCCATGCTTGCAGTTTGGGCTCGGACGCGCTGAGATCGGTATCGGTAATACCTACCTGCTGAAAGCCCAGTTCCAGCCCCCACTGTTTAATTTTTTGCGCTAACTGATTGAGATCGAGGGGCTCTGACATGACGGACCATACAATGAAGAAAAACCCCGTAAGTATACCACACACCGTCTGGCACGCCGACGATATCCGCCGCGGCGAACGCGAGGCGGCAGATTCGTTGGGGCTTACACTCTATGAACTGATGCTTCGCGCTGGTGAAGCCGCATTTCAGGTGTGTCGTTCGGCTTATCCTGATGCCTTCCACTGGCTGGTGCTGTGCGGTCATGGCAATAACGGCGGCGATGGTTATGTGATTGCGCGGCTGGCAAAAGCGGTCGGCATTGAGGTCACGTTGCTGGCCCAGGAAAGTGACAAACCGTTACCGGAAGAGGCCGCGCTGGCACACGATGCATGGTTAAACGCGGGAGGCGAGATCCATGCTTCGAATATTGTCTGGCCCGAGTCAGTAGATCTGATTGTTGATGCGCTGCTCGGTACCGGATTGCAGCACGCGCCCCGCGAATCCATTAGCCAGTTAATCGACCACGCTAATACTCACCCTGCGCCGATTGTGGCGGTTGATATCCCTTCCGGCCTGCTGGCTGAAACCGGCGCTACGCCAGGCGCGGTAATCAACGCCGATCACACCATCACTTTTATTGCGCTGAAACCTGGCTTGCTCACCGGGAAAGCCCGGGATGTTACCGGAAAACTGCATTTTGACTCGCTGGGGCTGGACAGTTGGTTGGCAGGTCAGGAGACGAAAATTCAGCGGTTTTCGGCAGAACAACTTTCTCACTGGCTGAAACCGCGTCGCCCGACTTCGCATAAAGGCGATCACGGGCGGCTGGTGATTGTTGGTGGCGATCACGGCACGGCGGGGGCTATTCGTATGACGGGGGAAGCGGCACTGCGTGCTGGTGCTGGTTTAGTCCGAGTACTGACCCGCAGTGAGAACATTGCGCCGCTGCTGACTGCACGACCGGAATTGATGGTGCATGAACTGACTATGGACTCTCTTACCGAAAGCCTGGAATGGGCCGATGTGGTGGTGATTGGTCCCGGTCTGGGCCAGCAAGAGTGGGGGAAAAAAGCCCTGCAAAAAGTTGAGAATTTTCGCAAACCGATGTTATGGGATGCCGATGCATTGAACCTGCTGGCAATCAATCCTGATAAGCGTCACAATCGCGTGATCACGCCGCATCCTGGCGAGGCCGCACGGTTGTTGGGCTGTTCCGTAGCAGAAATTGAAAGTGACCGCTTACATTGCGCCCAACGTCTGGTACAACGTTATGGCGGCGTAGCGGTGCTGAAAGGTGCCGGAACCGTAGTTGCCTCGCATCCTGACGCTTTAGGCATTATTGATGCCGGAAATGCAGGCATGGCGAGCGGCGGCATGGGCGATGTGCTCTCTGGTATTATTGGCGCATTGCTTGGGCAAAAACTGTCGCCGTATGATGCAGCGTGCGCGGGCTGTGTCGCACACGGTACGGCAGCTGACGTACTGGCGGCGCGTTTTGGAACGCGCGGAATGCTGGCGACCGATCTCTTTTCCACGCTACAGCGTATTGTTAACCCGGAAGTGACTGATAAAAACCATGATGAATCGAGTAATTCCGCTCCCTGATGAGCAGGCAACATTAGACCTGGGCGAGCGGGTAGCGAAAGCCTGCGATGGCGCGACTGTAATCTATCTGTATGGCGATTTAGGCGCAGGTAAAACCACCTTTAGCCGGGGCTTTTTACAGGCTCTGGGTCATCAGGGTAATGTCAAAAGCCCCACTTATACGCTGGTCGAACCCTATACGCTCGACAACTTAATGGTGTATCACTTTGATTTATACCGCCTTGCTGATCCCGAGGAGCTGGAGTTTATGGGGATCCGCGATTATTTTGCCAACGATGCCATCTGCCTGGTGGAGTGGCCACAACAAGGTACAGGTGTTCTTCCTGACCCGGATGTCGAAATACACATTGATTATCAGGCACAAGGCCGTGAGGCGCGCGTGAGCGCGGTTTCCTCTGCGGGTGAATTGTTGCTGGCGCGTTTAGCAGGTTAACCTTTGAAAGGTGGCGGGATGATGTATCGCATCAGAAATTGGTTGGTAGCGACGTTGCTGCTGCTGTGCGCGCAGGCTGGCGCCGCTACGCTCTCTGATATTCAGGTTTCTAACGGTAATCAACAGGCGCGAATAACATTGAGTTTTACTGGCGATCCTGATTACGCGTTTAGCCATCAAAACAAACGCACCGTGGCGCTCGATATCAAACAAACGGGCGTGATTCAGGGGCTACCGTTGTTGTTCAGCGGTAATAATCTGGTGAAGGCGATTCGCTCTGGAACGCCTAAAGATGCACAAACGCTACGGCTGGTGGTCGATCTCACCGAAAACGGTAAAACCGAAGCGGTGAAGCGGCAGAATGGTAGCAATTACACTGTCGTCTTTACGATTAACGCCGATGTGCCGCCACCGCCTCCTCCGCCGCCTGTGGTTGCGAAACGCGTTGAAACGCCTGCGGTTGTCGCACCGCGCGTCAGCGAACCAGCGCGCAATCCGTTTAAAACGGAAAGTAACCGCACTACGGGTGTTATCAGCAGTAATACGGTAACGCGTCCGGCAGCGCGCGCGACGGCTAACACTGGCGATAAAATTATCATCGCTATTGATGCAGGACACGGTGGTCAGGACCCTGGCGCTATCGGCCCCGGTGGTACGCGGGAGAAAAATGTCACCATCGCCATCGCACGTAAATTGCGTACTTTGCTCAATGACGATCCAATGTTTAAAGGCGTTTTAACCCGTGACGGGGATTACTTTATCTCAGTGATGGGGCGTAGCGATGTGGCACGTAAGCAAAACGCTAATTTCCTCGTGTCGATTCACGCTGATGCCGCACCGAACCGCAGTGCGACTGGCGCTTCCGTATGGGTGCTCTCTAACCGTCGTGCCAACAGCGAAATGGCTAGCTGGCTGGAGCAGCATGAGAAACAGTCGGAGCTGCTGGGCGGGGCGGGCGATGTACTGGCGAACAGTCAGTCTGACCCCTATTTAAGCCAGGCGGTGTTGGATTTACAGTTCGGTCATTCCCAGCGGGTAGGGTATGATGTGGCGACCAGTATGATCAGTCAGTTGCAACGCATCGGCGAAATTCATAAACGTCGACCAGAACACGCCAGCCTTGGCGTTCTGCGTTCGCCGGATATCCCATCAGTACTGGTCGAAACCGGTTTTATCAGCAACAACAGCGAAGAACGTTTGCTGGCGAGCGACGATTACCAACAACAGCTGGCAGAAGCCATTTACAAAGGCCTGCGCAATTATTTCCTTGCGCACCCGATGCAATCTGCGCCGCAGGGGGCAACGGCACAAACGGCCAGCACGGTGACGACGCCAGATCGCACGCTGCCAAACTAAGGATGATTGATGCCAATTCAGGTCTTACCGCCACAACTGGCGAACCAGATTGCCGCAGGTGAGGTGGTCGAGCGACCTGCGTCGGTAGTCAAAGAACTGGTGGAAAACAGCCTCGATGCGGGTGCTACGCGTATTGATATTGATATCGAACGCGGTGGGGCGAAACTTATCCGCATTCGTGATAACGGCTGCGGTATCAAAAAAGATGAACTGGCGCTGGCGCTGGCGCGTCATGCTACCAGTAAAATCGCCTCTCTGGACGATCTCGAAGCTATTATCAGCCTGGGGTTCCGCGGTGAGGCGCTGGCGAGTATCAGTTCAGTTTCCCGTCTGACGCTCACTTCGCGCACCGTAGATCAGCAGGAAGCCTGGCAGGCGTATGCCGAAGGGCGCGATATGGACGTGACGGTTAAACCGGCGGCGCATCCGGTGGGAACGACGCTGGAAGTGCTGGATCTGTTCTACAACACCCCGGCGCGGCGGAAATTCCTGCGTACCGAGAAAACCGAATTTAACCATATTGATGAAATCATCCGCCGCATTGCGCTGGCGCGTTTCGACGTCACTATTAACCTGTCGCATAACGGAAAAATTGTGCGTCAGTATCGTGCAGTGCCGGAAGGCGGGCAAAAAGAACGGCGTTTAGGCGCGATTTGCGGCACCGCTTTTCTCGAACATGCGCTGGCGATTGAATGGCAGCACGGCGATCTCACGCTGCGCGGTTGGGTGGCAGATCCAAACCACACCACGCCCACACTGGCAGAAATTCAGTATTGCTACGTGAATGGTCGCATGATGCGCGATCGCCTGATCAATCATGCGATCCGTCAGGCCTGCGAAAACAAACTGGGGGCCGATCAGCAACCGGCATTTGTGTTGTATCTGGAGATCGACCCACATCAAGTGGACGTCAACGTGCACCCCGCCAAACACGAAGTGCGTTTCCATCAGTCGCGTCTGGTGCACGACTTTATCTATCAGGGCGTGCTGAGTGTGCTACAACAACAGCTGGAAACGCCGCTGCCACTGGACGATGAACCTCAACCTGCACCGCGCACCATTCCGGAGAACCGCGTGGCCGCCGGGCGTAATCATTTTGCTGAACCGGCAGTTCGCGAACCGGTAGCCCCCCGCTACTCTCCTGCGCCCGCCTCTGGTGGTCGTCCAGCAGCTTCCTGGCCGAATGCGCAGCCAGGCTACCAGAAACAGCAAGGTGAAGTGTATCGCCAGCTTTTGCAAACGCCTGCGCCGATGCAAAAACCAAAAGCACCTGAACCGCAGGAGCCAGCGCTTGCGGCGAACAGTCAGAGTTTTGGTCGGGTACTGACTATCGTCCATTCCGACTGTGCGTTGCTGGAGCGCGACGGCAACATTTCACTTTTAGCCCTGCCAGTGGCAGAACGTTGGCTGCGTCAGGCGCAGTTGACGCCGGGTGAAACGCCAGTTTGCGCTCAGCCGTTGCTTATTCCGTTGCGGCTAAAAGTTTCTGGCGAAGAAAAATCGGCATTAGAAAAAGCGCAGTCTGCCCTGGCGGAATTGGGTATTGATTTCCAGTCCGATGCACAGTATGTGACCATCAGGGCCGTGCCTTTACCCTTACGCCAACAAAATTTACAAATCTTGATTCCTGAACTGATAGGCTACCTGGCGAAGCAGTCCGTATTCGAACCTGGCAATATTGCGCAGTGGATTGCACGAAATCTGATGAGCGAACATGCGCAGTGGTCAATGGCACAGGCCATCACCCTGCTGGCGGACGTGGAACGGTTATGTCCGCAACTTGTGAAAACGCCGCCGGGTGGTCTGTTACAATCTGTTGATTTACATCCGGCGATAAAAGCCCTGAAAGATGAGTGATATCAGTAAGGCGAGCCTGCCTAAGGCGATTTTTTTGATGGGGCCGACGGCCTCCGGTAAAACGGCGTTAGCCATTGAGCTGCGTAAAATTTTACCAGTAGAGTTGATAAGCGTTGATTCTGCCCTTATTTACAAAGGGATGGATATCGGGACGGCGAAGCCGAACGCTGAAGAGTTACTCGCCGCGCCGCACCGATTGCTGGATATTCGCGATCCGTCGCAGGCTTATTCGGCCGCTGATTTTCGCCGCGATGCGCTGGCGGAAATGGCTGATATCACCGCGGCGGGGCGGATCCCACTATTAGTGGGCGGTACGATGTTGTATTTCAAGGCATTGCTGGAAGGGTTGTCGCCGCTACCGTCGGCAGACCCCGAAGTGCGGGCCAGAATTGAGCAACAGGCGGCAGAGCAAGGTTGGGAGTCATTGCATCGTCAACTTCAGGAGATCGATCCGGTTGCGGCAGCAAGGATTCATCCAAATGATCCACAAAGGCTTTCCCGGGCACTGGAAGTTTTTTTCATTTCGGGTAAAACTTTAACGGAACTGACGCAAACGTCAGGAGACGCTCTACCGTATCAGGTGCATCAGTTCGCCATCGCCCCGGCGAGCCGTGAACTGCTCCATCAACGAATTGAGCAGCGTTTTCATCAGATGTTGGCTTCAGGTTTTGAAGCAGAAGTCCGGGCGCTTTTTGCCCGAGGAGATTTGCATACGGACTTGCCTTCCATTCGTTGCGTGGGTTATCGCCAGATGTGGTCTTACCTTGAAGGCGAAATCTCATACGATGAAATGGTTTATCGAGGTGTTTGCGCCACGAGACAGTTGGCGAAGCGGCAGATAACCTGGCTGCGTGGTTGGGAAGGGGTTCACTGGCTTGACAGTGAAAAACCAGAACAGGCGCGTGACGAAGTATTACAGGTTGTTGGTGCTATCGCAGGCTGAATGTGTACAATTGAGACGTATCGTGCGCAATTTTTTCAGAATCGAAAGGTTCAAAGTACAAATAAGCATATAAGGAAAAGAGAGAATGGCTAAGGGGCAATCTTTACAAGATCCGTTCCTGAACGCACTGCGTCGGGAACGTGTTCCAGTTTCTATTTATTTGGTGAATGGTATTAAGCTGCAAGGACAAATCGAGTCTTTTGATCAGTTCGTGATCCTGTTGAAAAACACGGTCAGCCAGATGGTTTACAAGCACGCGATTTCTACTGTTGTCCCGTCTCGCCCGGTTTCTCATCACAGTAACAACGCCGGTGGCGGTACCAGCAGTAACTACCATCATGGTAGCAGCGCGCAGAATACTTCCGCGCAACAGGACAGCGAAGAAACCGAATAAGGTTTCATGCTGTTTTTTTTACACGGGGAGCCAGCGATCCTGCGTTCCCCGCTGATCTATTTAGAGGGTTATACGCTTGTTTGACCGTTATGATGCTGGTGAGCAGGCGGTACTGGTACACATCTATTTTACGCAAGACAAAGATATGGAAGACCTCCAGGAGTTTGAATCTCTGGTCTCTTCCGCCGGTGTCGAAGCATTGCAGGTGATTACCGGTAGCCGTAAAGCGCCGCACCCAAAGTATTTTGTAGGTGAAGGTAAAGCAGTTGAAATTGCGGAAGCTGTCAAAGCGACGGGTGCTTCGGTCGTTCTTTTTGACCATGCCCTGAGCCCGGCGCAAGAGCGTAACCTGGAGCGTTTGTGCGAGTGTCGTGTCATCGACCGCACCGGCCTTATTTTAGATATTTTCGCCCAACGTGCGCGTACCCATGAGGGTAAGTTGCAGGTTGAGCTGGCGCAGTTGCGCCATCTGGCTACGCGCCTGGTGCGTGGCTGGACCCACCTTGAAAGACAGAAAGGCGGGATCGGTTTGCGTGGTCCGGGTGAAACCCAGCTCGAAACCGACCGTCGTTTGTTGCGTAATCGCATCGTGCAGATACAGTCGCGCCTGGAAAGAGTTGAAAAACAGCGTGAGCAGGGGCGGCAATCGCGTATCAAAGCCGACGTTCCTACTGTTTCGCTGGTGGGATATACCAACTCCGGTAAATCTACCCTTTTCAATCGCATCACCGAAGCGCGGGTCTATGCGGCAGACCAGTTGTTTGCCACCCTCGACCCGACGTTGCGGCGTATTGACGTCGCGGATGTCGGTGAAACCGTGTTGGCAGATACCGTAGGGTTTATTCGCCACCTGCCGCACGATCTGGTGGCGGCATTTAAAGCCACGTTACAAGAGACGCGGCAAGCCACATTGCTGCTGCACGTCATTGACGCGGCAGATGTGCGAGTACAAGAAAACATCGAAGCGGTGAATACGGTTCTTGAAGAGATCGATGCTCACGAGATCCCAACCCTGCTGGTGATGAACAAGATCGATATGCTGGAAGATTTTGAACCGCGTATTGATCGGGACGAAGAGAACAAACCGATCCGTGTCTGGCTTTCTGCGCAGACCGGAGCGGGGATACCACAGCTTTTTCAGGCTTTGACGGAGCGTCTTTCCGGCGAGGTGGCGCAGCATACATTGCGTCTGCCGCCGCAGGAAGGGCGTCTGAGAAGTCGTTTTTATCAGCTTCAGGCAATAGAAAAAGAGTGGATGGAGGAGGACGGCAGCGTAAGTCTGCAAGTTCGTATGCCGATCGTTGACTGGCGTCGCCTCTGCAAACAAGAACCGGCGTTGATCGATTACTTGATCTAACGGCGTAGCGTCTGAAGCGTGGAGTCATATCCTCTGGCGTCGAAAGACAACAGGGATCACCGCATAACAAATATGGAGCACAAACATGGCGTGGAATCAGCCCGGTAATAACGGACAAGACCGCGACCCGTGGGGAAGCAGCAAACCTGGCGGCAACTCTGAGGGAAATGGAAACAAAGGCGGTCGCGATCAAGGGCCACCTGATTTAGATGATATCTTCCGCAAACTGAGCAAAAAGCTCGGTGGTCTGGGCGGCGGTAAAGGCACCGGATCTGGCGGTGGTAATTCATCGCAAGGCCCGCGCCCGCAGCTTGGCGGTCGTGTCGTTACCATCGCAGCGGCAGCGATTGTCATTATTTGGGCGGCCAGTGGTTTCTACACCATTAAAGAAGCCGAACGCGGCGTGGTAACACGCTTTGGTAAATTCAGCCATCTGGTTGAGCCGGGTCTGAACTGGAAACCGACGTTTATCGACGAAGTCAAACCGGTGAACGTGGAAGCCGTGCGTGAACTGGCTGCTTCCGGTGTGATGCTGACGTCGGACGAAAACGTGGTGCGCGTTGAGATGAACGTACAGTACCGCGTCACCAATCCGGAAAAATATCTATATAGCGTGACCAGCCCGGATGACAGCCTGCGTCAGGCTACCGACAGCGCCCTGCGTGGGGTTATCGGTAAATACACCATGGACCGCATTCTGACGGAAGGTCGTACCGTGATTCGTAGCGATACTCAGCGCGAACTGGAAGAGACGATTCGTCCGTATGACATGGGTATCACTCTGCTGGACGTCAACTTCCAGGCAGCTCGTCCGCCGGAAGAAGTAAAAGCGGCGTTTGACGATGCGATTGCCGCGCGTGAAAACGAACAGCAATACATTCGTGAAGCAGAAGCGTATACCAACGAAGTTCAGCCGCGTGCGAACGGTCAGGCGCAACGTATCCTCGAAGAGGCGCGTGCGTACAAGGCTCAGACTATCCTGGAAGCCCAGGGTGAAGTGGCACGCTTTGCTAAACTTCTGCCGGAATATAAAGCTGCGCCGGAAATTACCCGCGAGCGTCTGTATATCGAGACGATGGAAAAAGTGTTGGGCAACACCCGCAAAGTGCTGGTTAACGATAAAGGTGGCAACCTGATGGTTCTGCCGTTAGACCAGATGCTGAAAGGTGGCAATGCCCCTGCGGCGAAGAGCGATAACGGTGCCAGCAATTTGCTGCGTCTGCCGCCAGCCTCTTCCTCCACAACCAGTGGAGCAAGCAACACGTCGTCCACCAGTCAGGGCGATATTATGGACCAACGCCGCGCTAACGCGCAGCGTAACGACTACCAGCGTCAGGGGGAATAACGATGCGTAAGTCAGTTATCGCGATTATCATCATCGTGCTGGTAGTGCTTTACATGTCTGTCTTTGTCGTCAAAGAAGGTGAGCGCGGTATTACGCTGCGTTTTGGTAAGGTACTGCGTGACGATGACAACAAACCTCTGGTTTATGAGCCGGGTCTGCATTTCAAGATACCGTTCATTGAAACGGTGAAAATGCTCGACGCACGTATTCAGACCATGGACAACCAGGCCGACCGCTTTGTGACTAAAGAGAAGAAAGACCTGATCGTCGACTCTTACATCAAATGGCGCATCAGTGATTTCAGCCGTTACTACCTGGCAACGGGCGGTGGCGACATTTCGCAAGCGGAAGTGCTGTTGAAACGTAAGTTCTCTGACCGTCTGCGTTCTGAAATTGGTCGTCTGGACGTGAAAGACATCGTCACCGATTCCCGTGGTCGTCTGACCCTCGAAGTACGTGACGCGCTGAACTCCGGTTCTGCGGGTACAGAAGATGAAGTTTCTACCCCGGCGGCAGATAACGCCATTGCCGAAGCGGCAGAGCGCGTAACGGCTGAGACGAAGGGTAAAGTACCGGTCATCAACCCGAACAGTATGGCGGCGCTGGGTATTGAAGTTGTCGATGTGCGTATCAAGCAGATCAACCTGCCGACCGAAGTGTCTGAAGCGATCTACAACCGTATGCGCGCCGAGCGTGAAGCGGTAGCACGTCGTCACCGTTCACAAGGTCAGGAAGAAGCGGAAAAACTGCGCGCGACTGCCGACTATGAAGTGACCAGAACGCTGGCAGAAGCTGAGCGTCAGGGCCGCATCATGCGTGGTGAAGGCGATGCAGAAGCAGCCAAACTGTTTGCTGATGCATTCAGTAAAGATCCGGACTTCTACGCATTCATCCGTAGCCTGCGTGCTTATGAGAACAGCTTCTCTGGCAATCAGGACGTGATGGTCATGAGCCCGGACAGCGATTTCTTCCGCTACATGAAGACGCCGACTTCCGCAACGCGTTAATATAACGACTGCGGTACAGGTCAATAAAGCCACCGCATCCTCAGGGATGTCGGTGGTTTTCTTTTTCTATAAGGATAATGAATGAATTCGACAATCTGGCTGGCGCTTGCCCTGGTTTTGGTGCTGGAAGGTTTAGGGCCGATGCTTTACCCGAAGGCATGGAAGAAGATGATCGCTGCGATGACCAATTTGCCCGATAATATTTTACGTCGTTTTGGCGGTGGACTTGTGGTTGCGGGCGTTGTGATCTACTACATGTTGAGGAAAACGATTGGCTGAACAAAAAACAGACTGATCGAGGTCATTTTTGAGTGCAAAAAGTGCTGTAACTCTGAAAAAGCGATGGTAGAATCCATTTTTAAGCAAACGGTGATTTTGAAAAATGGGTAACAACGTCGTCGTACTGGGCACCCAATGGGGTGACGAAGGTAAAGGTAAGATCGTCGATCTTCTGACTGAACGGGCTAAATATGTTGTACGCTACCAGGGCGGTCACAACGCAGGCCATACTCTCGTAATCAACGGTGAAAAAACCGTTCTCCATCTTATTCCATCAGGTATTCTCCGCGAGAATGTAACCAGCATCATCGGTAACGGTGTAGTGCTGTCTCCGGCCGCGCTGATGAAAGAGATGAAAGAACTGGAAGACCGTGGCATCCCCGTTCGTGAGCGTCTGCTGCTGTCTGAAGCATGTCCGCTGATCCTTGATTATCACGTTGCGCTGGATAACGCGCGTGAGAAAGCGCGCGGCGCTAAAGCGATCGGCACCACGGGTCGTGGTATCGGGCCTGCTTATGAAGATAAAGTGGCACGTCGTGGTCTGCGTGTTGGCGACCTTTTCGACAAAGAAACCTTCGCTGAAAAACTGAAAGAAGTGATGGAATATCACAACTTCCAGTTGGTTAACTACTACAAAGCTGAAGCGGTTGATTACCAGAAAGTTCTGGATGATACGATGGCTGTTGCCGACATCCTGACTTCTATGGTGGTTGACGTTTCTGACCTGCTCGACCAGGCGCGTCAGCGTGGCGATTTCGTCATGTTCGAAGGTGCGCAGGGTACGCTGCTGGATATCGACCACGGTACTTATCCGTACGTAACTTCTTCCAACACCACTGCAGGTGGCGTGGCGACCGGTTCCGGCCTGGGCCCGCGTTATGTTGATTACGTTCTGGGTATCCTCAAAGCTTACTCCACTCGTGTAGGTGCAGGTCCGTTCCCGACCGAACTGTTTGATGAAACTGGTGAGTTCCTCTGCAAGCAGGGTAACGAATTCGGCGCAACTACGGGTCGTCGTCGTCGTACTGGCTGGCTGGACACCGTTGCCGTTCGTCGTGCGGTACAGCTGAACTCCCTGTCTGGCTTCTGCCTGACCAAACTGGACGTTCTGGATGGCCTGAAAGAGGTGAAACTCTGCGTGGCTTACCGTATGCCGGATGGTCGCGAAGTGACTACCACTCCGCTGGCAGCAGACGACTGGAAAGGTGTAGAGCCGATTTACGAAACCATGCCGGGCTGGTCTGAATCCACCTTCGGCGTGAAAGATCGTAGCGGTCTGCCGCAGGCGGCACTGAACTACATCAAGCGTATTGAAGAACTGACCGGTGTGCCGATCGATATCATCTCTACCGGCCCGGATCGTACTGAAACCATGATTCTGCGCGACCCGTTCGACGCTTAATTCTGGTACGCCTGGCAGATATTTTGCCTGCCGGGCTAACAGTGTGATACATTGCTGTGTCGGGTTAGCCATTATGCTATCCGACACAGTGTTAAATCCTCGCTTTTTTCCTTCCCCGAACTGAAATAAATTAGCGACACAGCTTGTGGCTGGTTTATCATCAATATAAATGTATTTTTTCCCGCTTTCCCTTTTGAGGTTGATGTGCAGTTAACGAGTTTCACTGATTACGGATTACGTGCGCTGATCTACATGGCGTCATTGCCAGAAGGGCGGATGACCAGTATTTCTGAAGTGACTGACGTCTACGGCGTCTCCCGTAATCATATGGTCAAAATAATCAATCAACTTAGTCGTGCCGGCTACGTGACTGCTGTTCGTGGAAAAAATGGCGGCATTCGCCTGGGGAAACCGGCGAGTGCGATACGTATTGGTGATGTGGTGCGCGAGCTGGAACCTTTATCGCTGGTGAATTGCAGCAGTGAGTTTTGCCACATTACACCTGCCTGTCGGTTGAAACAGGCACTTTCTAAGGCCGTGCAAAGTTTTCTTATGGAACTGGATAACTACACGCTTGCCGATTTGGTTGAAGAGAATCAACCGCTTTATAAATTATTGCTGGTGGAGTGACGAAAATCTTCATCAGAGATGACAACGGAGGAACCGAGATGTCACAAGATCCTTTCCAGGAACGCGAAGCTGAAAAATACGCGAATCCCATCCCTAGTCGGGAATTTATCCTCGAACATTTAACCAAACGTGAAAAACCGGCTAGCCGTGATGAGCTGGCGGTAGAACTGCACATTGAAGGCGAAGAGCAGCTTGAAGGCCTGCGTCGCCGCCTGCGCGCGATGGAGCGCGATGGTCAACTGGTCTTCACTCGCCGTCAGTGCTATGCGCTGCCGGAACGCCTCGACCTGGTGAAAGGTACCGTTATTGGCCACCGTGATGGCTACGGCTTTCTGCGGGTTGAAGGGCGTAAAGATGATTTGTATCTCTCCAGCGAGCAGATGAAAACATGCATTCATGGCGATCAGGTGCTGGCGCAGCCGCTGGGCGCTGACCGTAAAGGCCGCCGTGAAGCGCGTATTGTCCGCGTACTGGTACCAAAAACCAGCCAGATTGTTGGTCGCTACTTTACCGAAGCGGGTGTCGGCTTTGTGGTTCCTGACGACAGTCGTTTGAGCTTCGATATCTTAATCCCGCCCGATCAGATCATGGGCGCGCGGATGGGCTTTGTGGTGGTGGTTGAACTGACCCAACGCCCGACTCGCCGTACCAAAGCAGTGGGTAAAATCGTCGAAGTGCTGGGCGATAATATGGGCACCGGCATGGCGGTTGATATCGCCCTGCGTACCCATGAAATTCCGTACATCTGGCCGCAGGCTGTTGAGCAACAGGTTGCCGGGCTGAAAGAAGAAGTACCGGAAGAGGCGAAAGCTGGCCGTGTCGATCTGCGCGATTTACCGCTGGTCACCATTGATGGCGAAGACGCCCGTGACTTTGACGATGCAGTTTACTGCGAGAAAAAACGCGGCGGCGGCTGGCGTTTGTGGGTCGCAATTGCCGACGTCAGTTACTATGTGCGTCCGCCAACACCGCTGGATAGAGAAGCGCGTAACCGTGGTACGTCGGTCTACTTCCCTTCGCAGGTTATCCCGATGCTGCCGGAAGTGCTCTCTAACGGCCTGTGTTCGCTCAACCCGCAGGTAGACCGCCTGTGTATGGTTTGCGAGATGACGATTTCGTCGAAAGGCCGCCTGACGGGCTACAAATTCTACGAAGCGGTGATGAGCTCTCACGCGCGTCTGACCTACACCAAAGTCTGGCATATTCTGCAGGGCGATCAGGAGCTGCGCGAGCAATACGCCCCGCTGGTTAAGCATCTCGAAGAGTTACATAACCTCTATAAAGTGCTGGATAAAGCCCGTGAAGAACGCGGCGGGATCTCATTTGAGAGCGAAGAAGCGAAGTTTATTTTCAACGCTGAACGCCGTATTGAGCGTATCGAACAGACCCAGCGTAACGACGCACACAAGTTAATTGAAGAGTGCATGATTCTGGCGAATATCTCGGCAGCGCGTTTCGTTGAGAAGGCCAAAGAACCGGCACTGTTCCGTATTCACGACAAGCCGAGCACCGAAGCGATAACCTCTTTCCGTTCAGTGCTGGCGGAACTGGGGCTGGAATTGCCTGGCGGTAACAAGCCGGAACCGCGTGACTACGCGGAACTGCTGGAATCGGTTGCTGACCGTCCTGACGCAGAAATGCTGCAAACCATGCTGTTGCGCTCGATGAAACAAGCGATTTACGATCCGGAAAACCGCGGTCACTTCGGTCTGGCATTGCAGTCCTATGCGCACTTTACTTCGCCGATTCGTCGTTATCCTGACCTGACGCTCCACCGCGCCATTAAGTATCTGCTGGCGAAAGAGCAGGGGCATCAGGGGAATACCACTGAAACCGGCGGCTACCATTATTCGATGGAAGAGATGCTGCAACTGGGTCAGCACTGTTCGATGGCGGAACGTCGTGCCGACGAAGCAACGCGCGATGTGGCTGACTGGCTGAAGTGTGACTTCATGCTCGACCAGGTAGGTAACGTCTTTAAAGGCGTGATTTCCAGCGTTACCGGCTTTGGCTTCTTTGTTCGCCTGGATGACTTGTTCATCGATGGTCTGGTCCATGTCTCTTCGCTGGACAACGACTACTATCGCTTTGACCAGGTGGGACAACGCCTGATGGGAGAATCCAGCGGTCAGACTTATCGCTTGGGCGATCGCGTGGAAGTTCGCGTCGAAGCGGTTAATATGGACGAGCGCAAAATCGACTTTAGCCTGATCTCCAGCGAACGCGCACCGCGCAACGTCGGTAAAACGGCGCGCGAGAAAGCGAAAAAAGGCGATGCAGGCAAAAAAGGTGGCAAGCGTCGCCAGGTCGGTAAAAAGGTAAACTTTGAGCCAGACAGCGCCTTCCGTGGCGAGAAAAAAACGAAGCCGAAAGCGGCGAAGAAAGACGCGAGAAAATCGAAAAAGCCATCGGCGAAAACGCAGAAAATAGCCGCAGCGACCAAAGCGAAGCGTGCGGCGAAGAAAAAAGTGGCAGAGTGATCATTACCCTCTTCAAACAGAAGAGGGTCAGATTGCTGACAAAATGCGCTTTGTTCATGCCGGATGCGGCGTGAACGCCTTATCCGGCCTACATAATCACGCAAATTCAATACATTGCAGGGATCATGTAGGCCTGATAAGCGTAGCGCATCAGGCAAAACGTAAACAACGAGTACATTAATGAGCGAAATGATTTACGGCATCCACGCAGTGCAGGCCCTGCTGGAGCGCGCCCCTGAACGTTTTCAGGAAGTCTTTATTTTAAAAGGCCGTGAAGATAAACGTCTGTTGCCGCTGATTCACGCCCTTGAGTCCCAGGGCGTGGTTATCCAGCTGGCAAACCGCCAATATCTCGACGAGAAAAGCGACGGTGCCGTGCATCAGGGCATTATCGCCCGTGTGAAGCCAGGACGTCAGTATCAGGAAAACGATCTGCCGGATCTGCTCGCTTCGCTCGATCAGCCGTTCCTGCTGATCCTCGACGGTGTAACCGATCCGCACAACCTCGGCGCGTGCCTGCGCAGCGCGGACGCCGCTGGCGTTCATGCGGTGATTGTGCCGAAAGATCGCTCCGCACAGCTCAACGCCACGGCGAAAAAAGTGGCCTGCGGCGCGGCAGAAAGCGTTCCGCTGATTCGGGTGACTAACCTGGCGCGCACCATGCGTATGTTGCAGGAAGAGAATATTTGGATCGTCGGTACGGCAGGAGAGGCGGATCATACGCTCTATCAGAGCAAAATGACCGGACGGCTGGCACTGGTTATGGGCGCAGAAGGTGAAGGCATGCGTCGCCTGACTCGTGAACATTGCGATGAGTTGATCAGCATCCCCATGGCAGGAAGCGTTTCTTCCCTGAACGTTTCGGTAGCGACCGGCATTTGCTTATTTGAAGCGGTACGCCAGCGTAGCTAATTTCTCTGAATTATGAAAAACCATCCATATTTGGATGGTTTTTTTTTGTCTGGAGCTGGTAAGATAATTACGTGCTACAAATATTTATATTATTAATATTTCAACTTAATCACTATGGAATAATATATGACATGGAATCCGTTGGCGCTGGCGACGGCGCTGCAAACTGTACCTGAACAAAATATTGATGTAACAAATAATGAAAACGCATTAATTATTAAAATGAATGATTATGGCGATTTGCAAATCAATATTCTATTTACTTCCCGCCAAATGATTATCGAAACCTTTATTTGTCCGGTAAGTAGTATCAGCAATCCAGATGAATTTAATACCTTCTTATTAAGAAATCAGAAGATGATGCCGTTGTCATCGGTAGGGATCTCCAGCGTGCAACATGAAGAGTATTACATTGTTTTCGGTGCGTTATCGCTTAAATCTTCTCTTGAAGATATCCTGCTTGAGATAACCTCGCTGGTAGATAACGCATTGGATCTGGCTGAAATTACAGAAGAATATTCACACTAATTACAAGGACGGGTATTTATGGGAATTTTAAAAAGTTTATTTACGCTGGGGAAATCGTTTATCTCTCAGGCGGAAGAATCCATTGAAGAAACCCAGGGTGTGCGCATGCTGGAACAGCATATTCGTGACGCTAAAGCTGAACTCGATAAAGCCGGAAAATCTCGCGTTGATCTGCTGGCGCGGGTGAAATTAAGTCACGATAAGCTGAAAGATTTACGTGAGCGCAAAGCCAGTCTGGAAGCTCGTGCGCTGGAAGCGTTAAGCAAGAACGTTAATCCGTCGTTGATTAACGAAGTTGCTGAAGAAATCGCGCGCCTTGAGAATCTTATTACCGCTGAAGAGCAAGTGTTGTCGAATCTGGAAGTCTCTCGTGATGGCGTGGAAAAAGCAGTTACAGCGACAGCGCAGCGTATCGCTCAGTTTGAGCAGCAAATGGAAGTCGTTAAAGCCACTGAAGCCATGCAGCGTGCACAACAGGCTGTAACGACTTCTACCGTTGGCGCATCTTCCAGCGTTTCGACAGCGGCAGAATCCTTAAAACGCCTGCAAACGCGTCAGGCCGAACGTCAAGCTCGCCTGGATGCTGCCGCACAGCTGGAAAAAGTGGCAGATGGTCGCGATCTTGATGAAAAACTGGCGGAAGCCGGAATTGGCGGTAGCAACAAAAGTAGCGCCCAGGATGTATTAGCAAGACTGCAACGCCAACAGGGCGAGTAATGTTCTTCTCATGGATCATTAAAACCTGCCGACGTCACCTTTCCAGGCTTACCTGGCCGGCATTGACTGGATTATTTACAGGACAGTATCTGTTTTGTTATCTGGTGTTAACTGCGTTGCATGAAGAGGCGTTGGTAGGTCAACTTAGTAATTTTATTTATTACTGCTCGGTTGTGGGATCAACGCTGGGGTTTGGTGATATCACACCCCAAACGGTGGGGGGACGTCTGTTCACAGCGCTCTGGCAGATTCCTGTGAGTGTTGGTTTATTTGGCGCTTTAATGGGAAAAGTCATTGCATTAGTGCAAGACATATTGGCGAAAGGAATGACGGGAATGGGCGACTACAGCAATTTGCGCAACCATATGCTGGTCATTGGATGGCGCGGGCATCAGACTGAAAAGATGATTTCATTATTGTTGTTTGATTCCCGAAGAGCATTTGGCCGGGTACTTTTGTGTGAGCGGGATGATATTCAACATCCGATGCCTGGAAATAATTGGGTCGATTTCATTCGTATTAGTAATTTTAATGATCCGCATGAACATACCCGCATGGGACTGGCAAATTGCCAAAGTGTCATCATCTTTTCGCAAACAGATGAGCAGACGTTCACGACCGCACTATCCCTGGCGGATTTTATTCCTGAAAGATGCCATATCGTCGCTTATCTGGAAGATGAACGCTACGCTCGTTTATTAGAGGTTCATTGTCAACGTATTGAAATAGTGCGAAATATTTCAGCAGAACAACTTTCCCGTTCAATACAAGATCCCGGTTCATCTCAATCAGTGGCATCGATTATGAATCCAATGCTGGGGGATACGGGGTTTGTTTTACCGATTCCTGAACGGGTTACCTCAATGCGTTATGGCGCATTGATGCATTATATGAAACTTCATCATGATGCCACCGTCCTGGGAATAAGCAGTTGTAAAAATGGTAGGGGAATGGAACTGAATCCAGTCATTGCAACGGAAGTTAAAGGCGGTATGTGGCTGCATCTTATTGGCAATAACCGTATTTTGGCTGAAGAAGTGGCATGGCAGGACATTGAGGGAAGCATATGACAAGTTTTTTCAAGCGTCTGTTTGGTAAGGATGATAAACCTGTAATCGCACGTGGCCCGCTGGGACTTCATCTCAATAGCGGCTTTACGCTCGACACGTTAGCGTTTCGTTTGCTGGAAGATGAATTGCTGATTGCGCTGCCGGGTGAAGAATTTACGGTAGCCGCTGTCAGCCACATCGATCTGGGCGGCGGTAGTCAGATTTTCCGCTACTACACTTCGGGCGATGAATTTCTGCAAATCAATACCACCGGCGGCGAAGATATTGATGACATTGATGATATAAAGCTCTTTGTCTATGAAGAGAGCTACGGTATCAGCAAAGAGAGCCACTGGCGCGAAGCGATCAACGCTAAAGCGATGGGGGCAATGACTTTAAACTGGCAGGAAAAACGCTGGCAGCGATTTTTTAACAGCGAAGAACCGGGGAATATCGAACCCGTCTATATGCTGGAAAAAGTTGAAAATCAAAACCACGCCAAATGGGAAGTGCATAATTTTACCATGGGCTATGAACGGCAGGTGACCGAAGATACCTGTGAATATTTGCTGTTAAATGGTGAGGAATCTTTTAACGATCTCGGCGAGCCGGAGTGGTTATTTTCGCGCGCACTGGGTGTTGATATCCCACTGACATCACTTCATATTATTGGTTAATTACAAGGACGTTTACGATGCATATACTGGATTCACTTCTTGCCTTTAGCGCCTATTTTTTTATTGGCGTGGCTATGGTGATTATTTTTCTGTTTATCTACTCCAAAATTACACCGCACAACGAATGGCAGTTAATTAAAAACAATAATACCGCGGCGGCACTGGCGTTCAGTGGTACATTGTTGGGTTACGTGATCCCATTATCTAGTGCGGCAATCAATGCGGTGAGTATTCCGGATTATTTTGCCTGGGGCGGGATCGCACTGGTGATTCAGTTACTCGTTTTTGCTGGCGTCAGACTTTATATGCCAGCATTAAGCGAAAAAATTATTAATCACAATACCGCAGCAGGAATGTTTATGGGAACCGCCGCGCTGGCTGGCGGTATTTTTAACGCAGCTTGTATGACATGGTAATGGACGATCATGGCCAGAAAACGCAAATCAAGAAATAACAGTAAAATTGGTCACGGAGCGATCAGTCGCATTGGAAGACCTAATAATCCTTTTGAGCCGCGACGCAATCGCTACGCACAAAAATACTTAACGTTGGCGCTAATGGGCGGTGCAGCTTTTTTTGTATTGAAAGGTTGTGGCGATAGTGGTGATGTCGATAACGACGGTGACGGAACGTTTTACTCGACAGTGCAGGATTGTATTGATGACGGTAATAATTCAGATATCTGTGCTCATGGCTGGAACAATGCCAAAGCGGCATTTTATGCCGATGTTCCGAAGAATATGACTCAGCAGAATTGTCAGTCTAAGTACGAAAATTGCTACTACGACAATGTTGAACAGAGTTGGATCCCGGTCATTTCTGGATTTTTATTAAGCCGGGTTATTCGTAAAGATCGCGATGAGCCGTTCGTTTATAACAGCGGTGGATCCTCATTTGCTTCCCGCCCCGTCTGGCGCAATACTTCCGGTGATTACTCCTGGCGCTCCGGTTCTGGCAAAAAAGAGTCTTACTCCTCGGGCGGCTTTACCACCAGAAAAGCGTCAACTGTTTCTCGCGGCGGCTATGGTCGTTCTTCCAGCGCCCGTGGGCATTGGGGAGGCTAATCATGCTGAGACACAACGTTCCTGTACGGCGGGATCTGGACCAGATCGCCGCTGACAACGGTTTCGACTTTCATATCATCGACAATGAAATCTATTGGGATGAGAGTCGGGCTTACCGCTTTACCCTGCGCCAGATTGAAGAGCAGATCGAAAAACCAACTGCGGAACTGCATCAGATGTGCCTTGAGGTGGTGGATCGCGCGGTTAAAGACGAAGAGATCCTGACGCAACTGGCGATCCCGCCGTTGTACTGGGATGTGATCGCCGAAAGCTGGCGCGCACGCGATCCTTCGCTGTATGGACGGATGGATTTTGCCTGGTGTGGCAATGCGCCGGTGAAGCTGCTGGAGTACAACGCCGATACGCCAACCTCGTTGTATGAATCGGCTTATTTCCAGTGGCTGTGGCTGGAAGATGCCCGGCGCAGCGGCAGTATTCCGCGTGATGCCGATCAGTACAATGCCATTCAGGAACGCCTGATTTCGCGCTTTAGTGAGCTTTACAGTCGGGAACCGTTTTATTTCTGCTGTTGTCAGGACACCGATGAAGACAGGAGTACCGTGCTGTACTTGCAGGACTGCGCCCAGCAGGCAGGGCAGGAGTCGCGGTTTATCTACATTGAAGATCTCGGTTTGGGCGTCGGCGGTGTGCTGACCGATCTTCATGATAATGTCATCCAGCGTGCATTTAAGCTGTATCCGCTGGAGTGGATGATGCGTGACGATAACGGTCCGCTGCTGCGCAAGCGCCGCGAGCAATGGGTGGAGCCGTTATGGAAAAGTATCTTGAGCAACAAAGGGTTAATGCCGCTGCTTTGGCGCTTCTTTCCTGGTCATCCTAACCTACTTGCATCCTGGTTTGATGGCGAAAAACCGCAGATTGCCGCTGGCGAAAGCTATGTGCGTAAACCGATCTACTCACGCGAGGGCGGTAACGTCACCATTTTCGACGGTCAGAATAACGTCGTTGACCACGCTGAGGGTGATTATGCCGATGAACCGATGATCTACCAGGCGTTTCAACCCCTACCACGATTTGGCGATAGCTACACACTCATCGGTAGCTGGATTGTCGATGATGAAGCGTGCGGAATGGGGAGCCGTGAAGATAACACGCTGATCACCAAAGACACCTCACGTTTCGTTCCGCATTATATTGCTGGCTAAGAATGTTTTAGCAATCTCTTTCTGTCAGGAATCCGTGGCAGTGACCATACTAATGGTGACTGCCATTGATGGAGGGAGACACAGTGCACTGGCAAACTCACACTGTTTTTAATCAACCTATACCCTTAAATAACAGCAACTTATACCTGTCTGATGGCGCGCTCTGCGAAGCGGTAACGCGTGAAGGTGCTGGCTGGGATAGCGATTTTCTCGCCAGTATTGGTCAGCAGTTAGGAACGGCTGAATCCCTTGAACTGGGGCGACTGGCGAATGTGAATCCGCCCGAATTATTGCGCTACGATGCGCAAGGACGCCGTCTGGACGATGTGCGTTTTCACCCCGCCTGGCACCTGCTGATGCAGGCGTTATGTACCAATCGGGTACACAATCTGGCCTGGGAAGAAGACGCTCGCTCCGGCGCATTTGTGGCGCGAGCGGCGCGTTTTATGTTGCACGCACAGGTTGAGGCAGGGTCGTTATGCCCGATAACGATGACCTTTGCCGCCACGCCATTGCTGTTACAGATGTTACCCGCGCCGTTTCAGGACTGGACCACGCCGCTGTTGAGCGATCGCTACGATTCCCACTTATTGCCAGGTGGGCAAAAACGCGGTTTGTTGATTGGCATGGGAATGACGGAAAAGCAGGGCGGTTCCGATGTCATGAGCAACACCACCCGCGCAGAGCGACTGGAAGATGGCTCTTATCGGCTGGTGGGGCATAAATGGTTTTTCTCGGTGCCGCAAAGCGATGCGCATCTGGTGCTGGCGCAGACTACGGGCGGTTTGTCCTGCTTTTTTGTGCCGCGCTTTTTGCCTGACGGGCAACGCAACGCGATTCGCCTCGAGCGGCTGAAAGATAAGCTGGGTAATCGCTCTAACGCCAGCTGCGAAGTGGAGTTTCAGGATGCCATTGGCTGGTTGTTGGGGCAGGAAGGGGAAGGAGTTCGTCTGATCCTGAAAATGGGTGGGATGACGCGTTTTGATTGCGCCCTGGGTAGCCATGCCATGATGCGCCGTGCATTTTCGCTGGCGATTTATCATGCCCATCAACGCCATGTTTTTGGTAATCCATTGATCCAACAACCCCTTATGCGTCATGTCTTAAGTCGCATGGCACTTCAGCTTGAAGGTCAAACGGCGTTGCTGTTTCGTCTTGCGCGAGCATGGGACCGGCGTGCCGATGCCAAAGAAGCCCTGTGGGCGCGTTTATTTACGCCTGCGGCGAAATTTGTTATCTGCAAACGTGGTATGCCGTTTGTGGCCGAAGCGATGGAGGTGCTGGGCGGTATTGGTTATTGCGAGGAGAGCGAGCTGCCGCGGCTTTACAGGGAAATGCCGGTGAACAGCATCTGGGAAGGTTCTGGCAATATTATGTGCCTGGATGTATTGCGCGTTCTTAATAAGCAGGCGGGTGTATACGACTTACTGTCGGAAGCGTTTATGGAAGTGAAAGGGCAGGATCGCTATTTTGATCGCGCGGTTCGTCGTTTGCAGCAGCAACTGCGTAAGCCAGCTGAAGAAATGGGGCGAGAGATTACTCGTCAGCTATTCCTGCTGGGTTGCGGCGCGCAAATGTTGAAATATGCCTCTCCGCCAATGGCGCAGGCGTGGTGTCAGATGATGTTTGATACGCGCGGCGGCGTGCGGTTGTCAGAGCAGATCCAGAATGATTTATTGCTGCGGGCGACGGGGGGAGTATGTTTATAAACGAGTCAGCCAGATGTGATGCTAGCGCGTCTTATAATGGCAACAGCAGCATTACGAGTTATCAACTAACACAATGAAATTTCAGGAACTGTTGGCCGGATAAGGCACAGGTGCCGCATCCGGCATTGTTCATTTGTTGCGGATGACACTCACGCATACAGTATCGCCTGTACACGCCAGTTATCAGGCTGCTGGTCTTCGTACATGGTAATAATGCGGTACCATGATGCACCTTGTTCATCGGCCTTTAACGCCACGATACGTTCCACGTCCTGCGGATCCCCTGAAATATTGCTAACCGAGATCTGACCTATTTCATTCAGGCCCGTCACGCAGTCAGCACTGGCGAATTCTGCAGACTGTGCCGTGGCGCTCGCAGGATAAGTCACTAATTGCAGCGAGGGTGAGGCAAGTAATTGTTTCATCGTCAGCTCCATTTTTCGTTTCCCCACATGTTGCAGGGCATTCCATCGCGGTAATAAACGCCCGAGCTTCCAGCTGGTAATTTATTGTGCACAGGTAAACGCATAGGGACGCAAAGCAATGTAAAGCTGACTATGTAAGTTGTCTGATTTATTTACGGTACAAAATGGCTTGTGAATACCACTGTCCTGTCACGATGGTTTCGTCCACCATGACGACAACGTAATAATCAGCTTTTGCAGCGACAGCTTTCGCTCTGATTTCTGCTAATGCGTCATCCGGAGAACCCCGAACCATCGTGCTTACGCTACCTATTCGCTGTAACCCTTGCGTCTGGTCGCGGCGAATCTCTTGCGGATGGTCCGTTACTGGCGGTGCTGGCTGTGGCGTACCTTGCAGTGCGCTACAGGCACTTAACATCAACACCAATAATAAACTGGCAAACCGGTAAATAACGCTATTACGTTTCCTGCTAACCATAGTGTAGTGCCTTATTAATTTAACTTTGGGGGAATGTTCCCGAATTGTTACCTGGTACGCGATTTTCGAATGAAAACGTGATGAAAGCGTAACCCACATCTCAACATTATGAACTAATACCGCCAGCAGAAACTTGTGCTAAGGATTTCTTCATGTCATACCAGACAAAAAGGAGAGACAGATGATTGAAATAGACTCGCGCGTGCTGGCAGATATTCCCGTTCTTCATGCTTATCCTGTCGGGCAAAAAGATACCCCGTTACCGTGCGTGATTTTTTATCACGGCTTTACTTCGTCCAGTCTGGTGTATAGCTATTTTGCCGTTGCGCTGGCGCAGGCTGGTTTGCGGGTGATCATGCCGGATGCGCCCGATCACGGTAGCCGTTTTAGGGGCGACGCAGCACGGCGGTTAAATCAATTTTGGCAAATTTTGCTACAAAGTATGCAGGAATTCACTACCTTACGTGCGGCAATAGCCGAAGAAAACTGGCTGCTTGCTGACCGTCTGGCAGTCGGTGGCGCGTCGATGGGCGCGATGACGGCACTGGGAATTACCGCTCGCCACCCCACGGTGAAATGTACCGCCAGCATGATGGGATCGGGCTATTTTACATCGCTCGCCCGTTCACTGTTTCCACCGCTGATACCTGAAACGGCAGCACAGCAGAATGAATTCAATAACATTGTCGCGCCGCTGGCAGAGTGGGAAGCGACAAACCACCTGGAACAACTTGGTGACAGACCTCTACTGCTGTGGCATGGCCTTGACGATGACGTCGTGCCTGCCGACGAATCACTACGTTTGCAGCAGGCCTTAAGCGAGACGGGACGGGATAAACAGCTAACCTGTTCATGGCAGCCAGGCGTGCGTCACCGCATTACGCCTGAGGCATTAGATGCTGCCGTGACATTTTTCCGCCAGCATCTTTAAACACGCAGAATGCTGACCCCTTGCGCTTCCAGTTGTTGCAGGATTTCCGGGTTAGCATTTTTGCCGGTGATCAGCATATCGATTTGATCTGCACGACTAAAGAGCATCCCCGCACGTTCGCCGATCTTACTGCTATCAACCAGTACCACCAGTTTCCCTACCACGCTCAACATCTTCTGCTCTGCCATTGCCGTCAGCATATCAGTTTTATACAACCCTTCTGCGGTCAGTCCTTTGCCGCTGGTAAACATCCAGTGCCCGGCATAGAGACTGTTTTCGCTGCCTTGTGGACTTAAGGTGATGGACTGGCTTTTGTTGTATTGGCCGCCCATGATAATCACGCTGTCATGCTCCTGATCGATCAGGTAATTCGCCAGCGGTAGATAATTAGTAATGATTTGCACTGGCTTGCCACACATTTCCCGCCCAAGCAGAAACGCGGTGGAACCGCAGTTGATGACGACGCTTTCGCCGGGATTCACCAGCTGCGAGGCTGCTTTAGCGATACGTACTTTTTCATCATGGTTCTGCGCCTGATGCAGATTCATCGGCGTCCAGCGTGGGCGCTGCTGGGTAATGGCTTCTGCGCCATTGCGCACTTTTTTCAGTTTGCCGCTTTCGTCAAGTTTATTGATATCGCGTCGAGCGGTAGCAGGCGAAATTCCCAGACGCTCAACGACTTTCTCAACGGTCACAAAGCCCAATTGTGCGAGCATTTCCAGGAGAATTTGATGTCTTTGTGCTTCAGTCATGAGCTATTCCGATAAAATTTGATTTTTTTAGATGATATTTGAAATAGCCAGGAAATACTACGCCGGATAGCGCGAACTTCTCCACGCCATCCGGTATAAACGACAGATTACAGGAACGACTTGAACGGCAGATCCGGTTCAATGGTGAAGCAATCGTCAAAACCGCGTGGATAGTGGTACTCGAAGTTGTCTTTATCCAGCGGCCAGGTAAACTTACCGCCAACCTGCCAGATAAACGGCTTGAAGCCATACTTCAGGCGATCTTTTTTCATCTCCCACAGTACGCGGATCTCTTGCGGATCGGCCTGGAAGTTTGACCAGATATCATGGTGGAACGGGATAACCACTTTTGTATTCAGCGCTTCTGCCATACGCAGGATATCAGCACTGGTCATTTTGTCGGTGATACCACGTGGGTTTTCACCGTATGAACCTAATGCCACGTCGATCTGATGCTCGTTACCGTGCTTCGCATAGTAGTTAGAGTAGTGGGAATCGCCACTGTGATACAGGGTACCGCCCGGCGTTTTGAACAGGTAGTTTACCGCGCGATCGTCCATGCCGTCTGGCAGTACGCCAGCCGCTTTTTGATCGGCAGGCAAAGTGATCAGTGCAGTACGGTCAAACGCGTCAAGGGCATGAATTTCAATGTCTTTCACTTTAACGACATCGCCCGGTTTGACCACGATGCAACGTTCTTTCGGCACACCCCAGCCAATCCACAAATCCACGCAGGTTTTCGGCCCGATAAATGGCACGTCATCAGCGCAGTTCTGCATCACGGCAGCAGCGACGTTGACGTCGATATGATCGTTGTGATCGTGAGTTGCCAGTACCGCGTCGATCTGGCGAATCGCAAACGGATCAAGAACAAATGGGGTGGTACGCAGGTTCGGTTGCAGTTTTTTCACGCCAGCCATGCGCTGCATCTGGTGACCCTGTTTCATTAGTGGGTTACCGTGACTTTGTTTGCCAGTACCACACCAGAAATCGACGCAAACGTTGGTGCCACCTTCCGATTTCAGCCAGATCCCGGTGCAGCCTAGCCACCACATCGCGAATGTGCCAGGAGCTACCTGTTCTTGTTCAATTTCTTCATTCAACCAGCTACCCCACTCCGGGAAAGTGCTCAGGATCCAGGATTCACGGGTGATACTTTTCACTTTACTCATCGCCATTTACCTTCATGATAGTTCAATTTAAATCAATATTTGATTGGTTTTGATTAATCCTGACACTATTTTTTCAGGAAGGCAATGACCATTTTTTGACTTTTTGCCTGATGAGTAGTTGTTGATTTTAAGGCATTAAAGATGAAAAGGATTGTGATATTTAATTAACTACATGAATTTTAATTAATAAGTTTTGCATTGTGTGAATTCCATGCTTTCTATGTGGAATTATTTGCGGGTCGCGTCACATTTAATCATAAATAATCTTGTTGTGATTACTTTTGAAAATTAGAGTGAGTGCACAACATTCCGGGTGTGTGGAATACCCGGTTACCTCTTCTTCAGGAGATCGTTATGGAGATCCTCTACAACATCTTTACCGTGTTTTTTAACCAGGTCATGACCAATGCCCCGTTACTGCTGGGTATTGTGACCTGTCTGGGTTATATCCTGCTGCGCAAAAGCGTCAGCGTGATTATCAAAGGTACGATTAAAACCATTATTGGTTTCATGTTGTTGCAGGCCGGGTCCGGCATCCTGACCAGCACCTTCAAACCGGTGGTGGCGAAAATGTCGGAAGTCTACGGTATCAACGGTGCGATTTCAGATACCTACGCATCGATGATGGCAACTATCGAGCGCATGGGCGATGCCTATAGCTGGGTGGGTTACGCGGTGTTACTGGCTCTGGCGCTGAACATCTGTTACGTGCTGCTGCGTCGCATTACCGGTATTCGTACCATCATGCTGACGGGTCATATCATGTTCCAGCAGGCGGGGCTGATTGCCGTTACGCTGTTTATCTTTGGTTACTCCATGTGGACCACCATTATCTGCACCGCGATTCTGGTTTCGCTCTACTGGGGTATTACCTCCAACATGATGTATAAGCCGACTCAGGAAGTGACGGACGGCTGTGGTTTCTCCATCGGTCACCAGCAGCAGTTTGCATCATGGATTGCTTATAAAGTTGCGCCTTTCCTCGGCAAAAAAGAGGAGAGCGTTGAAGACCTCAAACTGCCTGGCTGGCTGAACATTTTCCACGACAACATCGTCTCCACGGCGATTGTCATGACCATCTTCTTTGGTGCCATTCTGCTCTCCTTCGGTATCGACACCGTGCAGGCGATGGCAGGTAAAGTGAACTGGACGGTGTACATCCTGCAAACCGGTTTCTCCTTTGCGGTGGCGATCTTCATCATCACTCAGGGCGTGCGCATGTTTGTGGCGGAACTCTCTGAAGCGTTTAACGGTATCTCCCAGCGCCTGATCCCCGGTGCGGTTCTGGCGATTGACTGTGCGGCCATCTATAGCTTCGCGCCGAACGCTGTGGTCTGGGGCTTTATGTGGGGCACCATCGGTCAACTGATTGCAGTTGGCATCCTGGTCGCCTGCGGCTCTTCCATTCTGATTATCCCTGGCTTTATCCCGATGTTCTTCTCTAACGCCACTATTGGCGTGTTTGCTAATCACTTCGGTGGCTGGCGCGCGGCGCTGAAGATTTGTCTGGTGATGGGGATGATTGAAATCTTTGGTTGCGTCTGGGCGGTGAAACTCACCGGTATGAGCGCCTGGATGGGCATGGCGGACTGGTCGATTCTGGCACCACCGATGATGCAGGGCTTCTTCTCCATCGGCATCGCCTTTATGGCCGTCATCATTGTCATTGCACTGGCTTATATGTTCTTCGCTGGCCGCGCGCTGCGCGCAGAAGAAGATGCAGAAAAACAACTGGCAGAACAGTCTGCTTAATAAGGAGTTTTGATTATGACCGTACGTATTCTGGCTGTGTGTGGTAACGGACAAGGCAGTTCCATGATCATGAAAATGAAAGTGGACCAGTTTTTAACCCAGTCGAACATCGACCACACGGTAAACAGCTGCGCGGTTGGTGAATACAAAAGCGAGTTGAGCGGCGCGGATATCATCATCGCTTCTACGCACATCGCGGGCGAAATCACCGTGACCGGCAACAAATATGTCGTTGGCGTGCGCAACATGCTCTCTCCTGCTGACTTTGGCCCGAAACTGCTGGAAGTGATCAAAGAACATTTCCCGCAGGACGTGAAGTAAGGGCGCGCTATGAAATTACGTGATTCGCTGGCGGAGAATAAATCTATCCGTCTGCAGGCTGAAGCTGAGACATGGCAGGACGCAGTGAAAATCGGCGTTGACCTGTTGGTGGCGGCGGATGTTGTCGAGCCGCGTTACTACCAGGCGATTCTGGATGCGGTTGAACAGCACGGCCCGTACTTTGTGCTCGCACCGGGCCTGGCAATGCCGCATGGTCGCCCGGAAGAGGGCGTTAAGAAAACCGGCTTTGCGCTGGTGACGCTGAAAAAGCCGCTGGAGTTCAACCACGAAGATAACGACCCGGTGGATATCCTCATCACGATGGCGGCGGTCGATGCCAACACGCATCAGGAAGTGGGCATCATGCAGATCGTCAACCTGTTTGAAGATGAAGAGAATTTCGACCGTTTACGCGCCTGCCGTACTGAGCAGGAAGTCCTGGATCTCATTGACCGCACCAACGCGGCTGCTTAAGAAGGAATTGAAAATGTCATTACCGATGTTGCAAGTCGCGCTGGACAACCAGACTATGGCTAGCGCCTACGAAACCACTCGCCTGATTGCCGAAGAAGTCGACATTATCGAAGTGGGCACCATTCTGTGCGTGGGCGAAGGTGTGCGTGCGGTTCGCGATCTGAAAGCGCTTTATCCGCACAAAATCGTGCTGGCAGACGCCAAAATCGCCGATGCCGGAAAAATCCTTTCTCGTATGTGCTTCGAAGCCAACGCTGACTGGGTGACCGTGATTTGTTGTGCAGATATCAACACCGCCAAAGGCGCGCTGGACGTGGCAAAAGAGTTTAATGGCGACGTGCAGATCGAACTGACCGGTTACTGGACCTGGGAACAGGCGCAGCAGTGGCGCGACGCAGGTATCCAGCAGGTGGTTTATCACCGCAGCCGTGACGCGCAGGCCGCAGGCGTGGCGTGGGGCGAAGCGGATATCACCGCGATCAAACGTCTTTCCGATATGGGCTTCAAAGTCACCGTCACCGGTGGCCTGGCGCTGGAAGACCTGCCGCTGTTCAAAGGCATTCCGATTCATGTGTTTATCGCTGGGCGTAGTATCCGTGATGCCGCCTCTCCGGTTGAAGCCGCGCGTCAGTTCAAACGTTCCATCGCCGAACTGTGGGGCTAAGGAGCGGATATGTTGTCCAAACAAATCCCGCTTGGCATCTACGAAAAAGCGCTCCCCGCCGGGGAGTGCTGGCTGGAACGGCTGCAACTGGCAAAAACGTTAGGCTTCGATTTTGTCGAGATGTCGGTAGATGAAACGGACGATCGCCTCTCGCGCCTTGACTGGAGCCGCGAGCAGCGTCTGGCGCTGGTGAACGCGATTGTTGAAACCGGCGTGCGCGTACCGTCCATGTGCCTTTCTGCTCATCGTCGTTTCCCGCTGGGCAGCGAAGATGACGCAGTGCGGGCGCAGGGGCTGGAGATTATGCGCAAAGCTATCCAGTTCGCCCAGGATGTCGGTATTCGCGTGATCCAACTGGCGGGCTACGACGTTTACTATCAGGAAGCCAATAACGAAACGCGTCGTCGTTTCCGTGACGGCCTGAAAGAGAGCGTTGAGATGGCAAGCCGCGCGCAGGTGACGCTGGCGATGGAGATCATGGATTACCCGTTGATGAACTCCATCAGCAAGGCGCTGGGTTACGCGCACTATCTTAACAACCCGTGGTTCCAGCTCTACCCGGATATCGGCAACTTATCGGCGTGGGATAACGACGTGCAGATGGAATTGCAGGCCGGAATCGGGCACATCGTTGCGGTGCATGTGAAAGACACTAAACCAGGCGTCTTCAAAAACGTGCCATTTGGCGAAGGCGTAGTGGATTTCGAACGTTGCTTTGAAACGCTCAAACAGAGTGGCTATTGCGGGCCGTACCTGATTGAGATGTGGAGCGAAACGGCGGAAGACCCGGCGGCAGAAGTGGCGAAAGCGCGTGATTGGGTGAAAGCGCGCATGGCTAAAGCAGGCATGGTGGAGGCGGCATAATGCAAAAGCTGAAACAGCAGGTATTTGAAGCCAACATGGATCTGCCGCGTTACGGGCTGGTGACCTTTACCTGGGGTAACGTCAGCGCCATTGACCGCGAACGCGGGCTGGTGGTGATCAAGCCCAGCGGTGTCGCCTACGAAACCATGAAAGCAGACGATATGGTGGTGGTTGATATTAGCGGCAAGGTGGTGGAAGGGGAGTATCGTCCGTCTTCCGACACTGCGACGCATCTTGAACTCTACCGCCGTTATCCGTCGCTTGGCGGCATTGTCCATACCCACTCCACGCATGCCACCGCATGGGCGCAGGCGGGGCTGGCGATCCCGGCATTAGGCACCACGCACGCTGACTACTTCTTTGGCGATATCCCGTGTACGCGTGGGTTAAGTGAAGAAGAAGTGCAGGGGGAATACGAGCTAAACACTGGCAAAGTGATTATCGAAACGCTGGGTGACGCCGAGCCGCTGCATACGCCGGGAATTGTGGTGTATCAGCACGGGCCATTCGCCTGGGGGCAAGATGCTCACGATGCGGTGCATAACGCGGTGGTGATGGAAGAAGTGGCGAAAATGGCGTGGATTGCCCGCGGCATTAACCCACAACTGAATCACATCGACAGCTATCTCATGAATAAACATTTCATGCGGAAGCACGGTCCTAACGCCTATTACGGGCAGAAGTAAAACACGCGCTGCGGAAATTTCCTTCTTCGGGAGATAACTGGTCTAAGTCCGCAGCCGTTTTTCAAAAAAAGCCCCCTGAGAAGGGGGCAAAGCAAACTATGGCAATGTTTCGTTGGTTATACCTGGTGCTAGCGATAAATATCCGCGCTGGCGTGCATGTTGCCGTTACTCCCCGGTTCCCGCATCAGAATCACGTGGTAGTACGTTGCGCCCTGCGCATTTGTCTCTTCATTTAATGCCTGACGCGCTTCGCTTTCAGTGGCGAAATTATGATTGATATAAATCACGCCTAAGCTTTGCACATCGTCCATATTTCTGGCCTGGTGGTTATTAATTTCAATGGCTGCCCATGTATTTGCACTTAGCAAAAGCACAGCCAGAAGGGCTAAAACACGACTGAACATAGATACCTCCTCAACGGCTGACTTTGTGTGCTCTCCTCTGTGATGCTCTTCTGATTTAATTTTAATCAATGATAAAGAAGTGGATGGTGACCATTTCTGATGCAGTTGTTCAAAAAAACACCATGATGAAGTGTGATGAACTTCAAATCAGCGTGTTAGTACGATTTGGTGAAAGATGAGATTTATTTGTCGGCTGGCCTTGAGTTTAGCGGGGTATGTCAGTACTATAACGCGTCATTTTTCAGCCGACCTTTAACACGTTCCTTGCCTCCCCGGGATTCGGCTGACCCAGACAGGAGGCTGAATAATCCGTAAGGAGCAATTCGATGCGTCATTACGAAATCGTTTTTATGGTCCATCCTGACCAGAGCGAACAGGTTCCGGGCATGATCGAGCGCTACACTGCTGCCATCACTGGTGCAGAAGGCAAGATCCACCGTCTGGAAGACTGGGGCCGCCGTCAGCTGGCTTACCCGATCAACAAACTGCACAAAGCACACTACGTTCTGATGAACGTTGAAGCTCCGCAGGAAGTGATCGATGAGCTGGAAACTACCTTCCGCTTCAACGATGCCGTTATCCGCAGCATGGTTATGCGTACCAAGCACGCTGTTACCGAAGCATCTCCGATGGTTAAAGCGAAAGACGAGCGCCGTGAGCGTCGCGATGATTTCGCAAACGAAACCGCTGATGATGCTGAAGCTGGGGATTCTGAAGAGTAATTTCTGATGACCAACCGTCTGGTGTTGTCCGGCACCGTGTGCAGGACTCCCCTTCGAAAGGTCAGTCCATCAGGAATTCCTCACTGCCAGTTCGTGCTTGAGCATCGTTCTGTGCAGGAGGAAGCCGGCTTTCACCGGCAGGCGTGGTGTCAAATGCCCGTTATTGTTAGCGGACACGAAAACCAGGCCATTACTCACAGTATAACGGTCGGCAGTCGCATAACCGTTCAGGGGTTCATTTCATGCCACAAGGCAAAGAACGGTCTGAGCAAAATGGTTTTGCATGCCGAGCAGATTGAATTGATAGATTCTGGAGACTAGCCATATGGCACGTTATTTCCGTCGTCGCAAGTTCTGCCGTTTCACCGCGGAAGGCGTTCAAGAGATCGACTATAAAGATATCGCTACGCTGAAAAACTACATCACCGAAAGCGGTAAGATTGTCCCAAGCCGTATCACCGGTACCCGTGCAAAATACCAGCGTCAGCTGGCTCGCGCTATCAAACGCGCTCGCTACCTGTCCCTGCTGCCGTACACTGATCGCCATCAGTAATCGGTCACGGTCCATTAATACGACTTTGAGAGGATAAGGTAATGCAAGTTATTCTGCTTGATAAAGTAGCAAACCTGGGTAGCCTGGGTGATCAGGTAAACGTTAAAGCGGGCTATGCTCGTAACTTCCTGGTACCGCAGGGTAAAGCTGTTCCAGCTACCAAGAAAAACATTGAATTCTTCGAAGCACGTCGCGCTGAACTGGAAGCTAAACTGGCTGAAGTTCTGGCAGCTGCTAATGCTCGTGCTGAGAAAATCAATGCACTGGAAACTGTTACCATCGCGTCTAAAGCTGGCGACGAAGGTAAACTGTTCGGTTCCATCGGTACTCGCGACATCGCTGACGCTGTAACTGCAGCTGGCGTTGAAGTGGCTAAGAGCGAAGTTCGTCTGCCGAACGGCGTTCTGCGTACCACTGGCGAACACGAAGTGAGCTTCCAGGTTCACAGCGAAGTATTCGCGAAAGTGATCGTAAACGTAGTAGCTGAATAATTCGTTATTCAACGAGACGTAAAAACGCCGACCTTGTGTCGGCGTTTTGCTTTTATAGCGAGCGCTTGTAGATATTGCTAAGGGCCACAATAAGCAGCCCTATTAAGATAATTACTTAGTCGCCTGAATATCAGTTAGCATTGGGGCGAGAGCAGGGTTTTCCTTAGCAAAGGCTGCGTACATCGGCTGCACTTTCTCGATAAACGGTGCTTTATCAACCTTGTAGACTTTCACGCCCATTTGATCCAGTTTAGCGAATTCTTTTTTCTCTTCCTCGCTCCACAAGTCTTTCATGTAGCTCATTGATTCTTTAGCTGCTTTTAATATAGCTGCCTGATTTTCCGGGCTAAGCTTATCAAACGAAGCATTGCTCATTAGAACCACATCAGGAACCATAGTGTGTTCGTCAAGGCTGAAGGATTTTGCTACTTCACCGTGGCGCATGGTGGTCAGCGCCATCACACTGTTTTCCGCCATATCAACCACACCTTGCTGCAATGCTGTGTACAACTCTCCATAATCCAGCGGTGTTGGGTTACCTCCCATGACTTTGATCATCTCAACTGCCCCTGGGCTTGGCTGGACACGAACTTTCATTCCTTTGAGATCGTCTGGTTTCAGCACCGGTTTATTGCCGTAGAAGCTGCGGGCGCCTCCATCATAGAAAGTCAGACCGAAATAACCTTTGTTTTTCGTTGAGTCGAGGATTTTCCTTCCGATATCGCCTTGCATGACCTGATAATAATGATCACGATCGCGGAACAAATAAGGCAGGCTAAATATTTTATACGAACTCTCGAAGGCTTCCATCTCCGCCGCATTGGTTTTTACCAGCGGAATAGCACCAGAACGAATCAGCTCCATTGTTTCTCGTTGAGTACCCAATGTTCCATTTGGATAAATACGAATAGTAATATCACCGTTAGAGTACTCTTTACTTTTTTTTGCAAAGAACTCCATCGCTTTATGAACAGGATGAGATTTATCCTGATTATGGCTAAGTTTTAATGTTACTGCCCAGGACTGGCTTGCGGATAGCATAAGCACAGGACCGATAATGCCAGCGGATACTTTTATTTTCATAGATGTTCCTTTTCTAATAAATATGGCGGCAGGAGCCGCCAGTGAATGCTCATCAGTAGCCCAGTGCTCTTGGCAATGCCATACTGATTTGCGGAATATAGGTCACCATAGCCAGCACCAATACCATCACGGCATAGAAGGGCAGCATAGGTTTGATAATTTTATTAATCGGTAATTTAGATACACTACAACCGACAAATAACACACTGCCTACAGGCGGAGTACAAATACCGATACACATGTTCAGTACCATGACAATACCAAAGTGAATCGGGTCCATGCCCAGTTCGGTGACAACGGGTAAAAATATCGGCGTAAAAATCAGTACTGCCGGTGTCATATCCATAAATGTGCCGATAATCAACAGAATAATATTGATAATAAGCAGGATTATTATTGGATTATCAGAAATAGTGTTAAGCAAATCGAGAATCAGGAAGGGAACGTCAGCGTTTGACATTGCCCATGACATTCCCATTGAAGAACCAATTAACAACAAGACAATTGCAGTGGTAATGACGGACTCAAGAAATATCTTAGGTAAATCTTTAACTGATATTTCACGATAAAGAACCAGTGCAAGGAAAAGGGTATAAATTACCGCAATTGCAGATGCTTCTGTCGGGGTAAAAATACCGCTTAGTACACCACCCATAATTAATACAATCAGGAAAATACTGGGGATCGCCATCCATATTGCCACTCCAGCCTGGCGCAAAGTCGGACGTTCTGGTTTTGGATAACCCCGGCGTACCGCGATAATACCAGCCACAGTCATCAGCGCCAGGCCCAATAAAATTCCCGGGACATATCCTGCCAGGAACAGTGCGGCAATAGAAGTACCACCACTGACCAGTGAAAAGACAATTAACGTATTACTGGGTGGAATAAGTAAACCTGTCGGTGCAGAGGCAACGTTAACAGCGGTACTGAATGCCGGGTCGTAACCCTCTTTAACCTGCTGTGGATGCATGACGCCGCCCATCGCAGCCGCCGAAGCAACAGCTGAACCAGAAATTGCCCCGAACAGCATATTGGCAAGAATATTACAGTGAGCAAGTGAGCCTGGCAGACGACCGCCGAGAATACGGGCAAAGTTGATTAATCGTCGCGCTATTCCTCCATGATTCATAATGTTGCCAGACAAAATAAAAAATGGGATTGCCAACAACGTAAAACTATCTAACCCGGAGGCTAACTTTTGTGAAACCACACTCAATGCTGAGTTGAAATCGAGTTGTGTAGTAATTGATGCCAGTGTTGATAAACCAATAGCATAGACAATAGGAACACCTAATGCCAACATAAAAAAGAAAGCACCAAATAACACAATGATCGGTAACCAGTAATCCATGTTTTCTCCATCCCTACTTATTTTAGAGTGGTTGTTTAAGTTCGGTTAAAACTGTATCTATGGTGTATATAATAATAAGGATGCCACTTATTGGAATGCTCATGTAAATATATCCCATCTGCCAGCCTAAAGCCGGAGAAGTTTGCCCTGAATCAAATGTGTCCAGTGTTAATAACCCGCCACCATAAACCATAATGATAGAGGCAAAAAGAATAACAATGGCCTGAATACATAAGAATAAATAACGTCGGGATTTTCCTTTTAGCATCATTGGCAGAAGATCAATGGCCAGATGTCGGTTTTGTCCGGCAGTATAAGCACCACCAAAAAGTCCAAGACAAATAAATAGTAAACGACTAAGTTCATCTGTAAAAATGCTGGGGCTTTTAAAGATAAATCGTGCTACTACTTGCCATGTAACGCACATCACAATAATTGCCAAAATGGTAATGTTCAATGTGGAAAGCAATGAATTAATAGATCTGATTATATTTCGCATAGTGATTAACCTTTGCAATATTATTCATGCCGTGTCTGATAAATTGTTCCGTTAAGAAAATCAGGCCAATTCTTCTCAAAGTAAATACCTTTAATATGCGGTAAGTTTCTCAAGAACTTAATTTCATTAATAAATAAACCTTGTGAAAAGGAGAGAGTTAGTCTGTGATTTTTATCTTCAGCTTGTTCAGAGCGAAAACGCCAATCTTCGATTGCGCCGCGACGAGTTTGTGGAAGATATTCTCCTTGTGGATCAATAATCATCCGCGCTCCACGACTACCACCGCCAGCATCAATATAATGTGATAGCTGGCTTAACACCGCAGCGGATGTTAATGCCATATGCCGCCACATAAATAGCTCGGCAACTTCGCCCACATGTTTGATTGCCAATCCATGCTGTTGGACAAATTCACTCAATAGCAGGGCATCACGAGTGGCACGTCGAACTTTATCGGCATGGCAAATAAATCCCGCATAGTCAGACATTCGTGCCTGAATTTTTTCTCTCACAATCGACAACGGCATCCCGGTCCCGTTATCGTGCGCCTGAGTAATGATCTCTCTTATAGAAGCCAGTGCCGGAGCTACCAGCTGTGCTATATCTCCATCAATATTACGTTTTTGCGTGCAACCAATAAAACGTGCCAGACGAACAGCAAAAACCTGCCCGGCATTCAATGCCGCACCACCAGGGCGAGTGACGCCGTGTGTGCCAGCAACTTCCCCCACGGCGAAACAGCCGGGCAGGGAGGTTTGCCCCCAGATATCCACTTCAATGCCGCCATTCATATGTTGATTATTCATGGCAAACTGCAATGGCTGCGTGGTGAGATCGTAACCGTGCATCTTATACAGCGAGATAGACAGCGGATTCATTCGTTGCAGTCGTTCGATGGGCGATGGTGCCAGAGCGTCGTTATTTTCCAGATACGCGCGAACGTCGTCGTCCAGTCGATCTAATGAGAACGGCATGTCACCCGGCACAGGTTCAGGATTGCGATTGAAATCCATAAATACCTGACGCCCTGATTGCTGCTCTTGCGCTACTGCCATATCTAACAAGCTGGAGCCAAAATCCATCACTCGTGTGGCGTGAAACGGCCACTGATAGCCTTTACGGAAGATGTTTGAAGCCAGTTCCTGGGTAGTTCGATAGTAATCCGTGAGGAAGTTATACTCGTTGCCCTCAGCATCTACGGAATAGATATATGGGATCACCTGTACATAGGTGCCGGACAAATTCCACGGAAAGGTGTTGCGTGGCGTGCCAATACCAAACTGGCTTTCTGTCAGATTGGTTAGCGTCAAACCTTCTTCCAGTGCCAGTCCCAGCGAGCCGAAGCATTTATGTGGATAAACACTGTCGCGATAAAGCTCGCCCGGTCCGCCCGTTGCCAGTACCACATTGGGCGCCGTCACAATAGCCAGCCCCCAAGGGTTATAGGCGCGGGAACCGGTTGCGAGAATAGCCCCCGCAACGCGATCTTCGCCATTCTCTCCATGCTGATGCAGGAGCTTAATCACCGTTGCACTGGTCAGTAGTGGTATGGCAAGACGCTGCACTTCCTCCAGCAATACTTTCACCATTAGGCGAGAAGTACGCGGCCCACACGAGGTTGCTCGCCCGGCTTCGTCATGGTCGGTTTGATAACGAAGAATTGCGCCATAGCGATCTTCCGGTAATTCCAGACCAAGATATTGCAACCCGCCAAGAATGTGCAGAGAACCTACCGCTTCGACATAAGCGGTGTCGTGATCCATCGCTCCACCGCTCGCCAGTGCTTCCGCCAGTTTGGCGAAGTTGTCGCCGTTGCCCGCGGTAGCGGCGGTAAACAGCGTCTGTTTATCGGAACCAGAACATGCCGATGTCCCCATATATAACCCGGCGGTGGCGATCAGCACATTTTGCTGGCGGCGCTTAAGTTCCACAGCTGCACGCAGCCCGGCTGCACCACTGCCGACTACCAGGGCATCTGTTTGCCAGAGTGGGTAATCAACACCGTCTACCGTGACAACCCATGCGGGTTCTGCCTGTGCAAAACCCTTCGGGAAAGTGACATGCGTCAGCGCATCAAGGAGGGTGTCATCAAGCTGGCTCATGCATCCTCCATCGGCGTAAACAGGCTACTTTCCATCAGGCGTGGCTGATTGATAATTGGACGGAAGGCCATATGCGGCAGAATGTCGCGCTCAATCTCCACACCCGGCGCGATTTCAATTAATTCAACGCCTTCTGCCGTTAACTGGAATACTGCACGTTCAGTGATATACAACACTTCCTGACCGCTTTGCTGTGCGTAGGCGGCGCTAAAAGTGATTTTTTCCACCTGGGTAACCAGTTTAGGGATTTGACCTGACTGGGCAATATGCAAGCCATCTGGCGTTACATCAATCTTGCTACCTTTGGCGTCGAACGTGCCGCAGAACACCACTTTACGGGCGTTTTGCGCAATTTCGAGAAATCCGCCGGGGCCAATGAGATTGCCATTGAGATGGGAGACGTTGACGTTACCGTACTGATCCATCTCTCCCATGCCGAGGAAGGTGATATCGATCCCTCCGCCACTGTAGAATTCGAATTGATCGAGTGATGGAATAATGGCATCGGCGTTACGGGCGCAGCCGAACAGAGCATCATCCAGCATCATACCGTTATGCACGCCTTGCTCGACGCTCAGCCATAAACTTTGATAAGGCACGCCTTCGCGCAGTGCAACCCCAGGAATGCCGCCGGGAATGCCAAAGCCAAAGTTGGTTGAAGCGCCAGCCACCAGTTCGCGTGCTGCCCGACGGGCAATCAGGCGGCGCACCGGATGACTAACCAGTTCAATAGCGTCGTTAGAACTCAAACGGCGATGCTGACCGCTGATGGTCAGGTCGTAACCGCCAAGATAGGTTTGCGGTTGTTCGCGGTGTTCAACGATGCCATCAACCAGAATGCCCGGTAATTTGACCCGGCGTGGTTCAATGGCACCAGCTTCCAGCACATCGCGCACCTGTACGAACACTTTACCGCCGCTGTTGTGTGCTGCCAGCGCCATGGAATAGCTATCCATATCAATCGCCTCTTCTTCGAGGCTGACGTTGCCACGCGGATCGGCATAAGTGCCACGCAAAATCGCGTAATCCACTTTGAAAGGGCGATAACGAAGTTTGGTTTCACCGTCGATTTCAATCAGTTCTACCAGATCCTCAGTGGTGCTGGCGTTCGACTTACCGCCGCCGTTGCGCGGATCAACAAACGATCCCAGCCCAACGTGGGTAAAAAGCCCTGGACGTCCGGCACCGCTCTCCCGCAGCAGTGCCTGAATTACGCCACCAGGGAAGCAGTAGGCTTCAATAGCATTGTTTTTCACCAGATCCTGCATCTTGGGCGACCAGGTAAAATGTCCGGCAATGATGCGTTTGAGCATATCTGCATGAGCGAAGCGGTTAGTGCCTTTGCAGTCGCGATCGCCAATGCCCAGTGAGTGGATTAATGTCAGATCGCGCGGGTGTCCGGTTTGCAGGAAACGCGCTTCAATAGCAGCCAGAATATGGTCCGCTTCCACCATGCCGCCGCCATTACCGCTAATGGCAATGGTTGCGCCGTCCTGAATTTGCGCCGCCAGTGTCTCGGCGGTTGTTATCTTACGCATACAATTTCCTTATTGATTTTGGAAGCTCACGCTACTTTTTTCGGCAAATGCGCGCGTCGCCTGCTGGCAATCCTGAGTGGCGGACATTAATCCAGCCAGTAACTGGTGCGGGTAATCGGCGTGTTTATTTTCCAGCGCCAGAATCAGTTGCTTAATATGTGCGAGCGCCACCGGACCGCATTTTTCCAGCTGCGCTAACTGATTCGCCATCCAGCTTTCCACCTGTTCTTTTTCTACCACTTCATCAATTAAATTCGCCGCCTGAGCTTCCTGCGCCGTCAGGCGTTTACCCAGCATCAGCATCTGGCGACCGACCACCGGACCGACCTGATTAAGCACGCGTTCAATGCCCATCCAGCCAGGCACCATGCCGAGCATTACTTCCGGATTAGAGAATTTCGCGCCGGGGCGAGCAATACGAATATCGCAGCACAAGGCAAGTTCAATACCACCGCCGATGGTATGACCGTTGAGATTCGCAACCGTTAATTGAGGTAAATTGCGCAGGCGATTAAAAACGTCATTGCCGCGTTTAATCCATTTTCTGCCCATATCTAATGGCGAATAGGCTGACCACGATTTAATATCGCCGCCTGCACAAAAGAATTTATCGCCGGTTGCCGTTAATTCGACTAATCGTAATGTGGTGTCGTTTTCAATTTCATTTAAATAATGGTCGAGAGATTCGATCATTTCTTCATTAATAGCATGACATTTATCTTCACGGTTCAATGTCAGACGGCAGGAAGCCGCCGCTCTGCTGAACAGAACGGGTTGGTCATTCATGATCATTCCTTAACAATAATGTGCGATGCGATCGACGCTAATATCCAGCGTGCTGTTAATATCTTTCTGCCACCAGTACGGTGAGAATATTTCCAGTTCAATAGCGCCATTAAATCCGGCGTTTTCAACCAGCCGACGAATTGACGGAATATTGATGACACCATCTCCCGGCATTCCACGGTCATTGACCAGATCGGTGGTCGGCACTAACCAGTCGGAAACATGAAACGCGAGGATGCGTTTTCCGGCACGCAGGATCTGACTGGCGAGATCCGGGTCCCACCAGACATGGTAGACATCTACCGCCACGCCGAGGCCAAATTCGCCATCGGGATCGAGTTCATCACACCAGTCCAGCGCCTGACGTAATGTGCACAGACAAGAACGATCGGCAGCAGTCATCGGGTGCAGTGGCTCCAGTGCAATTGGCACGCCGACCTCTTTCGAATGTGGCAGCAACTGGCGAATCCCTTGTTTCACCTGTTCCCGTGCTTCGTACAGATCTTTTGTTCCCATTGGCAGACCGCCAACCACCTGCATATAACAGGCGGCGTTCAGTACAGCGGCGTCGTCCAGCGCCCGGCGGTTATCGTCAATCGCCAGTTTGCGCTCCGCCAGCGTCGGTGCGGTGTAGTAGGTGCTACGGCACAAACCGGAAACGTTCATGTTACTGGCAGCAAGCTGGCGGGCGATTTGCTGGAGATCTTCACCCTGTAACTCCCTGCGCCAGGGGGCAATGGCGCCAATACCGCGTGCGGCGCAGGCATCAATAATGGCGGGTAGCGGCGTTTTATAGCCCAGTGTCGCGGTATTGATACTGAATAAATCCGGGCGTTGTAACAGATCTCTCATGATTCAGCCTCAGAAGCGCGGCATACTTAAGCCGCCGTCGATGGCGACCGCCTGACCACAGGTGTAAATCAGTTTACCTTCCGCCATCGCGCGGACAGTGGAAGCAATATCAGCCGGATAACCCCAACGTCCCCACGGCACTAACCCCTTAGCAATCAGTTCGTCGTAATAAGCCGTTGCCGGAATGGTCATATCGGTTTTGATTAGGCCAGGGCGCACTTCATAAACGCCAATTTGTTCATTGCAAAGGCGAGCGGCAAACAGGCGAGCTGCGGCGGAGACGGCAGTTTTGGCATTGGTATATTCGCCGCGATTCATCGCCAGCATGATGGCGTTTATGGAACTGACAAAAATAATCGAGCGGTGCGGCAGTTCTGCTTCCGGTTTCGGCTGTGCCAGTAATCGCTTACTGAATGCCTGAGCAAGGAAGAACGGCGCACGGGTGTTAATGGCAATGTTTTGGTCGAAGCTGTCTGGTTCGAGGTCGAGGAGGTCACCGCGTTTTTTCACTGAAATGCCTGCGTTGTTGAGTAGACAGTCCAGACGTCCCCACTGGTTTTGCGCCGCGTCGAGCATCTCTTCATGAAGGGAGAGATCGCCAACATCAGCAGGGAAGCAAATCACTTCCACGCCTTCCGCCAGACATTCTTGTTGTGTGGCATGTAATTTTTCTACGCTGTCGGCATCCGGACGATCATTAATCAGCAGATTAAATCCGCCACGCGCAAGTTCCAGTGCACAGCCCTTTCCAATACCACGTGCGGCTCCAGTGATGACAGCAACAGGACGTGTTGACTTCATACGATAACCCTCTTTTTGAATATTATTTCCTTAAGTGACGATTAGCTTGCAATGTGTGGCAAGAAAGATCAACCATCTAGTTGGTTGATATGCGATAATGATCACAGAGCATTTGATAACCCGATGAAATTGCGAGTTTTTAGCCATTTTAGTGGAGCTTCTAACAAATCGGGTTAAGATAGTCATCACGAAGAAGACGTGGGGAAGCGGAATGTATCTTGATACCAGCAACGTACAAAGCCTGAAGGAAAAGCTGTTGTTATGTGCGGTTAATGAATTTGCCGAATATGGTTACGAAGGGGCCAGAGTCGATAATATCGTCAAGGCCGCGGAGTGCAGTAAACAGACGGTTTATCATCACTTTGGTAATAAAGAAAATTTATTTATCGAAGTGCTGGAATATACCTGGAATGATATTCGGCAAAAAGAAAAATCCCTTGATTTCTCAGGTCTTCCGCCACAAAAAGCCATTGAGAAAATTATCGATTTCACCTGGGATTATTACATTGCTAACCCCTGGTTTTTAAAAATTGTGCATAGTGAAAACCAGAGTAAAGGGGTGCATTATGCAAAATCACAGCGCCTTTTAGAAATTAACCACGCACACTTACAGTTAATGGAGTCATTATTAGCTGAAGGCAAACGGCGCAATATTTTTAAGCCAGATATCGACCCGTTGCAGGTGAATATTAATATTGCTGCTCTTGGAGGATATTATTTGATCAACCAGCATACGCTTGGCCTGGTTTATCACATCAGTATGGTTTCACCGCAGGCACTGGAAGCCAGGCGTAAGGTCATCAAAGAGACGATCCTTAGCTGGCTTCTGGTTGACCCTTCATCTACCGCGCGCGAATAAAACTGCCATCCGGCTGGCGGGTAAACAGGACCTGTTGATTATTTCCCGTATCAATGGTTAAGCCCGTCACCACGCCGCTGGCGTTCTGGCGGATTTTCACCATCTGCCCATTTTGCAAATTACTCAGTGGCTTATCCGCGCCTTCTACCTGCGCCATTGCATAGACATCGGTAGCGGGCAGTCCGTGGTCGCGGAACAGCTGCGCCATTGTTTTACCGGGTTCGACACGATAAGAGCGCCATTGATTGTCAATTCCGCTATCTGGCTGGAAAGGTTGCACTTGCGAGGTTTGCGGCTGCTCTTCCGGTTGGCCTTCCTGTATCGGTTCTGGAGCGACCGGAGCCACCTGATCAGGATCATTTTGTGGTGTGACTAATTGCGCCCGCAGCTGTTCTTCTGTCGGCGGTTGTGATTGCGACTGAATATCTAACTGTGCTTCACGCGTCACCACCGGCGCGTTTGGCGTATCATCCGACGGGAGTAGAAATCCGACCACCAATACAATAGCGGCAATAATGATCCCCCGACGATGCATCGGCGGTAGCGGGTCCATGAAGCGAAAATTGTCCGGCGCGTGCCAGACTTTCTCCAGGGTTGGTTTTAGTTCAAAGCGCCCGGGCATGGTTTCCTCCTGCTCCGCGTCTTGTTCCTCAATCATAGCCTATGAATAAGCTAACGCTATGATGTCCGTGGTAAACCCGCCTTTATTATATTCATACGGGATATTGCTATTGTTTCTTTTTCCCCGGGATTTGTCATCATTCCCGCGACAAAGTTTTACCCAAAGAAGTGTGGCTGATATGCTGCCCGCTACTTTATACCCTAAGAAAGGAAATACGATGACCACCCCAACTTTTGACACCATCGAAGCGCAAGCAAGCTACGGCATTGGTTTGCAGGTAGGGCAACAACTGAGTGAATCAGGCCTGGAAGGGCTGCTGCCAGAAGCCCTGGTTGCAGGCATTGCCGATGCGCTGGAAGGCAAACATCCGGCTGTTCCGGTTGATGTGGTGCACCGCGCGCTGCGTGAAATCCACGAACGCGCCGATGCCGTTCGTCGTCAGCGTTTCCAGGCGATGGCTGCTGAAGGTGTGAAATACCTGGAAGAAAACGCCAAAAAAGAGGGTGTGAATAGCACCGAATCTGGCCTGCAATTCCGCGTGATCAATCAGGGGGAAGGCGCAATTCCGGCACGCACTGACCGCGTTCGTGTTCATTACACCGGTAAACTGATCGACGGCACTGTGTTTGACAGCTCTGTTGCCCGTGGCGAGCCAGCTGAATTCCCGGTTAACGGCGTGATCCCTGGCTGGATTGAAGCACTGACTCTGATGCCGGTAGGTTCTAAATGGGAACTGACTATCCCGCAGGAACTGGCCTATGGCGAGCGTGGCGCAGGCGCGTCCATCCCTCCGTTCAGCACCCTGGTGTTTGAAGTCGAACTGCTGGAAATCCTCTAAGCAGCGCATTCTGTTCCCCTCGAGCCAGAGGGGAGCAGGCATTCAGCAATAAACCCTTCAGTTTGCCAAATGGCGCTATTTTGTGTTGCAAAGACCCCGTAAGCGTGTATTTTTGTGAGCTGTTTCGCGTTATCACCGTGATATGACACTCACTTTAAACATAAAATTAACATTAGATCTAAATCTTAGTATTCATCCCGCGTATTGTTACCTAATATCGATGAGTCCCGATACAGATTCGTCGTATCATAGACTGACTAAAGGCCGCAGAGCCTGAACAACACAGACAGGTACAGGAAGAAAAAAACATGGTAGATCAGGTAAAAGTCGTTGCCGATGATCAGGCTCCGGCTGAACAGTCGCTACGGCGCAATCTCACAAACCGACATATTCAGCTTATTGCCATTGGTGGGGCCATTGGTACGGGGTTGTTTATGGGGTCCGGTAAAACAATCAGCCTTGCCGGACCGTCGATCATCTTCGTTTATATGATCATCGGTTTTATGCTCTTTTTTGTGATGCGGGCAATGGGGGAATTGCTGCTTTCGAATCTGGAATACAAATCTTTTAGTGACTTCGCTTCCGATTTACTGGGGCCATGGGCGGGATATTTCACTGGCTGGACCTACTGGTTCTGCTGGGTGGTTACCGGTATGGCGGACGTGGTGGCCATCACTGCCTATGCTCAGTTCTGGTTCCCCGATCTCTCCGACTGGGTTGCCTCGCTGGCGGTGATAGTGCTGCTGCTGACGCTCAACCTCGCTACCGTGAAAATGTTCGGTGAGATGGAGTTCTGGTTTGCGATGATCAAAATTGTCGCCATCGTGTCGCTGATTGTCGTTGGTCTGATCATGGTCATGATGCACTTCCAGTCACCGACCGGTGTGGAAGCGTCGTTTGCGCATTTGTGGAATGACGGCGGCTGGTTCCCGAAAGGTTTAAGTGGCTTCTTTGCCGGATTCCAGATAGCGGTTTTCGCTTTCGTGGGGATTGAGCTGGTCGGTACAACCGCTGCGGAAACGAAAGATCCGGAGAAATCACTGCCACGTGCGATTAACTCCATTCCGATCCGTATCATTATGTTCTACGTCTTCGCGCTGATTGTGATTATGTCCGTGACGCCGTGGAGTTCGGTAGTCCCGGAGAAAAGCCCGTTCGTTGAACTTTTTGTATTGGTGGGTTTGCCTGCGGCTGCCAGCGTAATCAACTTTGTGGTGCTGACCTCTGCGGCGTCTTCCGCTAACAGCGGCGTCTTCTCTACCAGCCGTATGCTGTTTGGTCTGGCCCAGGAAGGTGTTGCGCCGAAAGCGTTCGCTAAACTTTCTAAGCGCGCCGTACCAGCGAAAGGGCTGACCTTCTCTTGTATCTGTCTGCTCGGCGGTGTGGTGATGTTGTATGTGAATCCCAGCGTGATTGGCGCGTTCACGATGATCACGACTGTTTCCGCGATTCTGTTTATGTTCGTCTGGACGATTATCCTTTGCTCATACCTGGTGTATCGCAAACAGCGTCCGCACCTGCATGAGAAGTCTATCTACAAGATGCCGCTCGGCAAGCTGATGTGCTGGGTATGTATGGCGTTCTTTGTGTTCGTGGTCGTGCTGCTGACACTGGAAGATGACACTCGCCAGGCGCTGCTGGTTACCCCGCTGTGGTTTATCGCGCTGGGGTTGGGCTGGTTGTTTATTGGTAAGAAGCGGACTGCTGAACTGCGGAAGTAACGGCTTTATCATGCTGGATGGCGCAATGCCATCCAGCTTTTAGATCACTCACCCGCCAGCGCGCGCGGGAACAGCACATTATTTTCCAGACTGATGTGCTCCATCAGGTCATCAATCAGTTCATTAATACCGTTATACATCGCTTTCCAGGTGGTGCAGGCTTCCGGCGGCGGTGTGACGTTATTGGTAGTGTGTTTGATTACTTCCAGCAGTTCACCCGCTTCATCGTGCTCGCTTTCCATCACGCTAATAGGCCCCATCGCCTGGCTACCCATGCCTTGTTTAATCATCGGGAAGAGGATCTGCTCTTCTTTCATCATGTGGCTGGAAAGCTCTTCATGCAGCATGGTCAGGTATTTTGTCAGCCCTTTTGGCACGCTCGGTTTGTCGGCGTGAACGCGTTCGACTTTAGTCGCTTGCAGAATCAGTTCCGGCAGTTGTTCACGGTGACGATCGTGGTAGCGCACGATGATATGGTCGATGATTTCTGCCAGTGGGGCGCTACGCCAGTCTTTCTCAATCGGTTGTTCAGCAAGCTTTGCCAGTTCGGCTTCAATGACCTCAACATCCAGTTCTTTACGTGCCGCCGCGCGCGCCAGCGTTTGCTTACCGCCACAGCAGTAATCCATATCATATTTACGAAACAGAGCCGAAGCGCGAGGAATAGAGAGCGCCAGTTCACCTAAAGGTTGGTCGCGATAAGCCATAGCTGATACCTCATTCTTAATAATATAAGATGTATTTTAAATGCATCTTTAAGGTGAATGCTATAACCCTTACGTAGCAGAGGCTTATTTAACTCACTGCCAGCGTGTCAACTTTCAGAGACAGGTTCAATTAAGGGTTTTTCCGGTTTTGCTCTGACCGCAATGACCACGCCAACCACTAACAGCGCGATACCGCTCAGCGTCATTAGCGGCGGCATTTGCTGGCGAAGTAAAAAGGTGTACAGCAAACCTGCCAGCGTTTCGAAAACAATCAACGGTCCGAGGATAACCGTCGGTAATCGCTGGCTGGCGACGTTCCAGCAGAGTGCGCCAACCCATGAGCAAAGCACGGCTATCGCAATCATCAGACTAATAAACACCAGCGGACGGGGGCCAAAAGGTAGGGAGAAGCCCGGCGTTTGCGTATTCAGCCAGTAACAGGCGACAAGATAACCGATGAGAGAAACCGGCAGCGTGACCAGCGCCTGCGCCGTCGCCCACATCATCGGATGTTTGTCGGGATTCTCCCGCAGCCAGCGGGCGTTGCGCAGGGCATACCATGCCCAGCAGACCACGGAAACTAACGCCAGCACGATGCCAGAGGTATAACGTGCCCAGTCAAAATCGGGGAGTCCGTGGTTTAACTCAGCAATATTCACACACGCTAGGCCGATGCCAATACAAACCAGTGCCGGGGCGAGTTTTCCCCACGCGAGTTTGCCGTCGCGCTGGCTATAAAGCAGATTGGCGAAGACAGGAATAACCACCGGCAGGGTGCCAATAATCATCGTGGAAACAGGCGCGCCAGTACGTTGAATGGCACTGGCAAGGCAGAAGTAATAGATGAGGTTGCCCATCATGGTGAGCATCAAGGCGGTAAGCCAGTCGCGACGCGCCAACTGACGCAGACGCACGCGCCCCAGCCAGGCAATGGGGAGCGCAATTAACCCTAACGCCAGATAACGCCCCATAGACTGCAACATCGCCGGGTATTCCGGCACGATCAACGGCCCGACAAATATAAGCCCCCACATCAACCCTGCTAACAGGGCGTACAGCACGCCGCTAATCATTACTGGCATCCATTGGTCTGTCAGAAGAAAGTTCAGGAAGCAGACATGATTGCTCCCCGCATCCCGTCATTATCAGAGAGGATACGGGAGGATGCCACTTTAATTAACTAGTTATTAACATTAAAAAGATGGCTTACGCTCTCGGCTAATGTTGTCGTTGGGCGGCCAATCAATTTGCTAAGCGTTTTGCTGTCATCAAACAGGCCGCCTTTCGATGCGCCAACGTCAGAATCTGCCAGCATATCCGCCAGCCCGTCAGGCAGACCGACGCTTTTCAGCGCCGCGGCGAAATCAGCTTCGCTTAGGTTTTGATAGGTAACCTGTTTGCCGCTCTGTTTGGTGAGTTCCGCCGCTAATTGTGTCAGTGTCCAGGCGCTATCACCTGCCAGTTCATAAACCTTGCCTTCGTGACCTGCTTCGCTAATTACGCGCGCCGCAGCTACCGCATAATCAGCTCGCGTAGCTGAGGCAATTTTGCCATCGCCCGCGGCACCGATAAATACGCCGTGCTCCAGTGCTGCCGGGGCGCTGGCGAGATAGTTTTCGGTGTACCAGCCGTTGCGCAGCAAGGTGTAAGCGATGCCAGAAACAGCCAGCATTTTCTCCGTCTCGATGTGCTCATCGGCGAGGCCGAGCGGGGAGGTATCAGCATGTAGCAGGCTGGTATAAGCGATAAATTTCACGCCCGCCGCCTTAGCGGCATTAATAACATTTCGATGCTGCGGGGCACGTTGCCCCACTTCGCTGGAAGAGATCAGCAGCAGTTTTTCCACTCCCTGAAGCGCAGATGTCAGTGCGGCCTCATCGCCGTATTCAGCCTGACGTACAGTAATGCCTTGTGCTGTCAGTGCGTGTGCTTTTGCCGGGTTACGCGCGATAGCCACTATTTGGCTGGCAGGAACGGTTTTCAGTAAGGAGTTAATAACATGGTGACCAAGTTGGCCGGTTGCGCCGGTAATTGCGATCATGGGAAGCCTCCATCGGTTTGTCTTGTGTTTAAATACGCTACCACCTAAACTTACTTTTAGTAAGTACGTACAAAAAGGTAAGTATGAATGAGCCAGGCTAGCCTGTCGCAACAACTGAAAGAGGGTAACCTCTTCGCCGAACAGTGCCCGTCGCGCGAGGTGTTGAAACACGTCACCAGTCGTTGGGGGGTATTGATTCTGGTCGCGCTTCGCGAAGGTACGCACCGTTTTAGCGACCTGCGCCGCAAGATGGGTGGGGTGAGTGAAAAGATGCTTGCGCAGTCGTTACAGGCGTTAGAGCAGGATGGGTTTCTTAACCGTATCTCTTATCCGGTAGTGCCGCCGCATGTGGAATACAGCCTCACGCCGCTGGGCGAGCAGGTGAGCGAAAAGGTTGCTGCACTGGCGGACTGGATTGAGTTGAATTTGCCTGAGGTGTTGGCAGTGCGGGATGAACGTGCAGCATAACAGCCGGATGCGCTGCGCTTATTCGGCCTACGGTTCATGACCTGTAGGGCGGATAAGATGCAGCAGCACCGCATCCGCCAATAAATGCCGGATGCGGTTCATATTTATAGACGGGAAAAGTGTTTTACTTACTCAAATCCACCTGATAAATCGCAAAGCCGATATCATCGGTCGCGACTTTATTCATCGGATACTGCCCTTTCTCTTTAATAAACTCTGCGGCTTTGTCTGACGGAGAGGTTTCGAAACGGATATCCAGTTTCTTATCGCCGGGAATCGGTGCTAAACGCCAGTTGTTATCTGCCGCCGGGTGAATTTCCCCCGCACGCTTCGACTCATCTGCAATCCACGCTGCCAGCACCGAGCGGTTCTCATCCGGTGAAGCAAAAGCGATATGGCTATCGCCCGTACCTGCAAATTTGCCGCCGTAAGCGCGATAGTTATTGGTGGCAACGAGGAACATCGCGTTCGGATCAATCGGCTTGCCGTTAAAGGTCAGGTTCTTAATCCTTTCCGCATTGGCATTAACCACCTGGCACTCGCCGTCATAGCGGGCGGGCTGAGTAACATCAATCTGATAATTGACACCATCAATGACGTCAAAGTTATAGGTGCGAAAACCATCCCAGTTAATGAGTGACTGCGGTTTCGTGCTGTTAGGATCAATCTGCTTAAACTGTCCGGCGGAGCACTCCAGCCACTCTTTCACTTCTTTACCGCTGGCTTTCACCACAATCAGCGTATTGGGATAGAGATAAAGATCGGCAGCATTACGGAAAGTCAGCTGACCTTTTTCCACCTCCACATAGCTTGCCGGATCATTTTTGCGACCACCGACTTTAAACGGTGCGGCAGCTGAAAGCACCGGCAGTTTTGCCAGATCCGGATCGCCCTGAATGTAATGTTCGACATACGCTTTTTGTGCATTATTCACCACCTGCACGGTCGGATCGTCCTGCACCAGCGCCAAATAGCTATACATATTGTCGGCAGATTTACCGATTGGTTTGCTGACAAACTGGCGTGTGGCCTCGTGATCGGCCTTAAGTGTTTCTACCAGCTTGCTGTCTTCCGCCGCGAGGGATTTTTTATTGGCGATATCGTAAATCGGCCGTGCTTCCGCTTTCGCCTGCGTCACCTGCCATTTTCCGCTGTCATTATTGAGTTGCAGATCGACCACGCCGAGATGATCGCCCCACATGCCCGGCATTACCGCCGGAACGCCGTTCAGCGTGCCTTTGGCGATATCAGCCCCTTTGATATTCGCAAAATCTTTACTCGGGAAAACAGCGTGAGCATGACCAAACATAATGGCATCAACGCCCGGAATTTCACTGAGGTAATAAACTGAGTTTTCTGCCATCACTTTATACGGATCGGCAGAGAGACCAGAATGCGCCAAAACGACAACGAGATCGGCACCTTTCTCGCGCATTTCAGGCACGTACTTGCGCACAGTTTCCGTTATATCGTTAACGGTGACTTTGCCGGACAAATTGGCTTTATCCCACCCCATAATCTGCGGCGGCACGACGCCAATATAGCCAATCTTTAACGTCTGTTTTTTTCCGTCTTTATCGACCACTTCGGTGTCTTTAATCAAATACGGTGTAAACATGGGCTGTTTGGTTTTAGCGTCAATGACGTTGGCATTTACATAAGGGAATTTCGCTCCTGCCAGTGCATTTTTCAGGTAATCCAGACCGTAGTTAAACTCGTGGTTGCCAAGCGTGCCGACGGTATAGTCCAGCGTATTTAATGCTTTATAGACAGGGTGAATATCACCTGCTTTTAAGCCTTTCGCCGACATGTAATCGGCCAGCGGACTCCCCTGAATCAAATCGCCATTATCGACCAGTACGCTGTTTTTCACTTCATTGCGGGCATCGTTAATCAGGCTTGCCGTACGTACCAGTCCGAATTTTTCCGTGGCGGTGTCTTTGTAATAATCGAAATCCATCATGTTGCTATGCAAATCAGTGGTTTCCATGATACGCAGATCGACCGTCGCTGCATTCACACTCGCGGCAATCAGCGTGGCCAGGAGCGTTGCGCTAAACTTAATCATCAGGGACATCCTTTTTTCATCGGGAATTCGAAAGAAAAGGGAGAATAAACCTCTTACTTTTAGAACAGTGAAGAATGCCACAATTTAACGCTTTGAAAATGATGACACTATCACAGTTGGCGCATTCTTTAACGATAGGGTATAAGTAAAACAATAAGTTAACACCGCTCACAGAGACGAGGTGGAGAAATGTTAGATCAAGTATGCCAGCTTGCACGGAATGCAGGCGATGCCATTATGCAGGTCTACGACGGGACGAAACCGATGGACGTCGTCAGCAAAGCGGACAATTCTCCGGTAACGGCAGCGGATATTGCCGCACACACCGTTATCATGGACGGTTTACGTACGCTGACACCGGATATTCCGGTCCTTTCTGAAGAAGATCCTCCCGGTTGGGAAGTCCGTCAACACTGGCAGCGTTACTGGCTGGTAGACCCGCTGGATGGTACTAAAGAGTTTATTAAACGTAATGGTGAATTCACCGTTAATATTGCGCTCATCGACCACGGCAAACCGATTTTAGGTGTGGTGTATGCGCCGGTAATGAACGTAATGTACAGCGCGGCAGACGGCAAAGCCTGGAAAGAAGAGTGCGGTGTACGCAAGCAGATTCAGGTCCGCGATGCGCGCCCGCCGCTGGTGGTGATCAGCCGTTCCCATGCGGATGCGGAGCTGAAAGAGTATCTGCAACAGCTTGGCGAACATCAAACCACGTCTATCGGCTCTTCGCTGAAATTCTGCCTGGTGGCGGAAGGGCAGGCTCAACTCTATCCGCGTTTCGGGCCAACTAATATTTGGGATACCGCTGCCGGTCACGCAGTTGCGGCAGCGGCCGGAGCACACGTTCACGACTGGCAGGGTAAACCGCTGGATTATACCCCGCGCGAGTCGTTCCTGAATCCTGGGTTCAGAGTCTCTATTTATTAAATATATATGGCAGAAACAGTGTATTTCCTGATTCTGCCATCCTGATTTGTTTCCAACCTAAAAAGTTATAGATATAAAGGGATTGTATTTAAAGTGTAAATATTCTAACGCTAATAAGTTATGTTTTAATAATGAGCGTTTTTTGATAGTTTATTTCTTTAACAAGATATTTAATGGCGACATAGAATAACCAAATATAATAAGGTTGTCATATGTTACCCAGGATCAGACACAATAATTTTATTGGTGCGGTGGAGTTATTTGTAAAGTCTTCGTATACAAAAACACATTCAAATAATTTCTTTAATAATATTCAGCATGCATTTAAGAAAAGGGATTGGATTTCGAATTATGATAGTCTGTTAATTTTAAGGGAGTTCTTTCTTAGAGCTACACAGATCGATAAAAATAGTTATCAGGTGCTTTCATTAAAAGATGAAACCGTTCACTCCATGGATAATTTTCTTATCAGCTTCCGCCTTAAAGATAACGGTGCCGAATATACAATGACATTGCGAGGCACTGGATTTGAATACGAAGAAATCCCTATAACAATAAATGAGTATAACTCATTTATAGACTTTAAAAACCGTGAATTTCCACTAGCACAAAATAGAAGATTGTATGCCTATGATATTTTGCAGAAAAAACAGTCTGACATACCTGAAAGGATTAACGGTTATTTTCGGAAGGCGGCGGGTAACTTATCTTACGATTCTGCTTATTTGGAGAATGTAGTAAGCAAATTAAAACGGGGTAAATTTGAACTTGAAGGGCCAGAAGGTAGCATTAAAGAATGTGAAGGATGGTATTTTTGCGAGGAAATAAATAATAGAAATTATGCCATGGTCATAGAATCTTTGGGCTTTGCTCTTAAAATCTATGGAGGGGATGAGGAACTTCGAACTGGCTCTTATATTTTTTTGCAGGGTGAAGATTACTCTCTTATTTATAATTTTCTGGTTAATGCAGGTTACCAACAAGTGGAAATAACCGAGCAAGTGGAAGCGATTGTAAGTGCAAATCTGGCCGCAAACGGTAATTATACCGAAGAAAAGATTCACAAGAAATATAAATCTACCATTGAAGCGTTTAAAAAAGAGGTAAAACCGTTAAACGCGAATAAGGGTTATTGATACTAGTATGAGTTCGGCGTAAAAACTCAGAGACTTAATTCCCCTATCCCATATATATCGATAGGGGAAATTTATTTTTCCAGAATTTATGTTATTAACATTATTTGAGCAACTTTTGCAGCAGGTTCATCACTTGCTGCACCTCTTCCTGAGTGAGCGCACCGTCTTTGGCCCATTGCACTCGACCGTCTTTGTCCAGCACCGCTACAGCGGAACTTTCTTCATCCAGCTGCCAGGCACCGCGCGCGATGCCATTGCTATCGACAATAAACTGCGACCAGGGATAAAGCTTTTTATTACTCTCCAGACTGCTGCGCACAAACATGCCGGAACCCGGAATCGCGTCGTCGGTGTTCACAATGGTGGTGGTCTGGTAACGATCGTGCGGTAACTTTGCTGATTTAATCGCTTCAATCAGCGTCGCGTTTTTCTCTTTTGCAGAGGTGCGACCAGCAATATGTTGCAGTACTCGCACTTTTCCCACTAACTGCGCGCTGTTCCAGGTTTTGTAGCTAAACTGATCTTTATCAAGCACCAACTCGCCCCGATCGGTAATGCCTATCGGTGGCACTCGTTGACCGGTTTCAAACTGATGTGCGGAAGCCATCATCGGCAACAGCAGGCAGGTGAGTGCCAGAATCTTGCGTAGGGTCATGGTGTATCCTTCTTATGATATGCAGGTGATCCGACCACTTGGGGTCTGACTTTTAATCATATGTGCTATTTATCGAATTTCCCGCAAGTGTGATGCCAGTTTGCGGTCAAGCGCACAAATCATATGAAAAATGAATGCTTATACTGAAGACCGCGCTTCGGTAAAAAGATAATTCTGAATAATTGTAACCTTTAGGTAAAAAAAGTTATACGCGGTGGAAACATTACCCGGATAGTCTATAGTCACTAAGCATTAAAATTTGCGCCTCATAATAGTTGGGCCGATTGTGGCACCGCAAAGGCGTAATACTCAGCAGGAGATAACAATGAAAATTTTCCAACGGTACAACCCACTGCAGGTGGCGAAGTACGTAAAGATCCTGTTCCGTGGACGGTTATACATCAAGGACGTTGGCGCTTTTGAATTTGATAAGGGTAAGATTCTTATCCCAAAAGTGAAGGATAAGCTGCATTTGTCAGTGATGTCCGAAGTTAACCGTCAGGTTATGCGTCTGCAAACAGAGATGGCTTAACCAAAGTGCTATGCAGTAAATAAGACGGCTCCTGATTCAGGAGCCGTTGATGTTTCTTGGGGTTACGCGACGTTTTCTTCTTTATCTTTAACGTCAGGCAGTTTGGGCGAAAGGGCGGTGGCCTTGCTGTCGATCCGCGTTACCAGCAACTGGTCGATGCGGTAGTTATCGATATCCACCACTTCAAATTTGTAGCCGGCGAATTTCACCGAGTCGGTGCGTTTCGGGATTTTACGCAGCATAAACATCATAAAGCCGCCGATGGTTTCGTAGTTGCCTGACTGCGGGAACTCATCAATATCCAGCACACGCATTACGTCGTCAATCGGGGTGCCGCCATCAATCAACCATGAGTTCTCATCACGGGCGACAATCTGCTCTTCCAGTCCCTGACCGACCAGATCGCCCATTAGTGTGGTCATTACGTCGTTGAGGGTGATGATCCCCACGACCAGCGCGTACTCGTTCATGATCACCGCGAAGTCTTCACCCGCAGTTTTAAAACTTTCCAATGCCTCTGAAAGGGTTAATGTATCCGGCACAATCAGTGTGTTGCGAATTTGTACGCCGCTGTTCAGTGCCAGGCTTTGGTTAGCCAGCACGCGGTTCAGCAGGTCTTTAGAATCGACATAGCCGATGATGTGGTCAATATCTTCATTACAGACGAGAAATTTCGAGTGCGGATGTTCCGCCACCTTATTCTTCAGACTTTGCTCATCTTCGTGGAGATCAAACCAAATCACGTTTTCACGCGGTGTCATTGACGACGGAACGGTACGGGATTCCAGCTCAAAGACGTTTTCTATCAGCTCGTGTTCCTGTTTACGTAACACGCCCGCCAGTGCACCTGCTTCCACAACTGCATAGATGTCATCAGAAGTGATGTCATCTTTACGTACCATTGGCAGTTTAAAGATACGGAAGATCATATTCGCCAGGCCGTTGAAGAACCACACCAACGGGGTGCAAACGTACAGGCAGAAGCGCATCGGGTTGATGATACGCAAAGCCACCGCTTCTGGCGCAATCATACCGATGCGTTTCGGAGTTAAATCCGCAAACAGGATAAACATGCCAGTTACTAACGAGAAAGAGAGAATAAAGCTCAGTTGCTCAGAGAGTTCCGCCGACATATAGCGGGAAAACAGGCTGTGAAAAGCTGGAGAAAACGCCGCATCACCGACAATACCGCCGAGAATCGCCACTGCGTTAAGACCGATTTGTACCACGGTAAAGAACATGCCAGGATTTTCTTGCATATTCAGAACGCGTTGGGCATTTATATTGCCTTCATCAGCCAGCAGTTTTAGTTTGATTTTGCGTGAAGCGGCAAGTGAGATCTCGGACATCGAGAAGAACGCACTTACAGCGATCAAGCAGAGTATGACAAAAATACTGTTTAACATATCTTATCCGACCTTTCAGGCCAGATCCTCGGAAGGGGAAGTTGATTAATTTGTGTGAAATACACATTGAAAGCCGATTCGAAGAAAGTGAACCGGCATTTTCAGTGGCTAGTATAGCGTAAGGTACTGTAAAGTCGCCAGAGGGTTAAAATTCAGACGACTGATAAATGCAAAACTGCCTGATGCGCTATGCTGTTCAGGCCTACGAAGTCTCTGCAATACATTGAATTTTGAGGGTTTTGTAGGCCTGGCAAGGCGTTTACGCCGCATCCGGCATATACAAAGCTCACTTTATCAACAATCTGAATTTGTAACCGTAACGCTATGCTTCCGGCGGCAGACAGACGCCAATTCCGCCAATTCCACAGTAACCATATGGGTTTTTATGCAGATATTGCTGGTGGTCATCTTCGGCATAATAAAATGGTGAGGCGTTAGCGATTTCCGTGGTGATGTGACGATCGTCATCGGCGGCAAGCATCGCCGCCTGAAAACGCTCCAGACTGGCACGAGCGGCGGCATCCTGTTCTGGGGTCAGCGGATAAATCGCTGAACGATACTGCGTGCCGTGGTCATTGCCCTGACGCATTCCCTGGGCGGGATCGTGATTCTCCCAAAATACTTGTAGCAACTGCTCATAGCTGATGACGGAAGGATCGTAAACAATGCGCACCGCTTCGGCATGACCAGTATCACCGGAGCACACTTCCCGATAAGTGGGGTTTGGCGTATATCCGCCGGTGTAACCTGCGGCGGTGCTGTAAACGCCGGGTAACTGCCAGAACAGACGCTCCACACCCCAGAAACAACCCATCGCAAAAATGGCAATCTCCATTCCGTCAGGTACATTGGTCATTGAGTGACCATTGACCGCATGCAGCGTGGCTACGGGCATCGGGGTGTTACGTCCAGGCAGGGCATCGGCGGGGGAAACCAGATGCTTTTTATCAAATAAACTCATGGTGTCGCTCTCCCGAAAATCGGTCATTGGGGTTAAGGTTGTAACAAGAGACGTATTTGCACACAATAACCACCGTGAATAGGTCTAAAGTAAAACATAAGAAATATTTGGGGTTTAGTCTGCTTTTTAATCCATATTACTGGATTTTTGTTAAGCCGTTTAACGGCGTTCCAGGGGCAGGAAAAAAGGATATTCAGGAGAAAATGTGCGCTATATCCGACAGTTATGCTGTGTAAGCTTACTCTGCTTAAGCGGATCTGCCGTCGCCGCGAACGTCCGTCTACAGGTCGAGGGGTTATCGGGACAGCTGGAAAAGAACGTTCGTGCACAGCTTTCAACAATTGAAAGTGATGAAGTGACGCCAGACCGTCGCTTTCGCGCACGCGTCGATGATGCCATCCGCGAAGGTCTGAAAGCGCTGGGTTATTACCAGCCGACCATTGAATTTGATCTCCGTCCACCGCCAAAGAAAGGGCGGCAGGTTTTGATCGCCAACGTCACGCCAGGCGTTCCGGTGTTAATTGGTGGCACCGATGTGGTATTGCGCGGCGGCGCGCGGACCGATAAAGACTATTTGAAATTGCTCGATACTCGCCCGGCGATTGGCACTGTTCTGAACCAGGGTGATTATGAAAATTTCAAAAAGTCCTTAACCAGCATTGCGTTGCGTAAAGGCTATTTCGATAGCGAATTTACCAAAGCGCAGCTGGGCATTGCGCTCGGCCTGCATAAAGCCTTCTGGGATATTGATTATAATAGTGGCGAACGTTACCGCTTTGGGCATGTGACCTTTGAAGGATCACAAATTCGTGACGAATACCTGCAAAATCTGGTGCCGTTCAAAGAGGGCGATGAGTACGAGTCGAAAGATCTCGCGGAACTGAACCGCCGACTTTCTGCTACCGGCTGGTTTAACTCGGTGGTGGTTGCACCACAATTTGATAAAGCGCGCGAAACGAAAGTATTACCGTTGACGGGCGTGGTTTCGCCGCGCACAGAAAACACCATCGAAACCGGGGTCGGTTACTCTACAGACGTGGGACCGCGCGTGAAAGCGACGTGGAAAAAACCATGGATGAACTCTTACGGTCACAGTCTGACCACCAGTACCAGTATTTCCGCGCCGGAACAGATCCTCGACTTCAGCTATAAAATGCCGCTGCTGAAGAACCCGCTGGAACAATATTATTTGGTGCAGGGCGGTTTTAAGCGCACTGACCTGAACGATACCGAGTCTGACTCCACTACGCTGGTGGCTTCTCGCTACTGGGATCTTTCCAGCGGCTGGCAGCGTGCCATTAACCTGCGCTGGAGTCTCGACCACTTTACCCAGGGTGAAATTACCAACACCACGATGCTGTTTTACCCGGGAGTGATGATTAGCCGCACGCGTTCTCGCGGTGGCCTTATGCCGACCTGGGGCGACTCACAACGCTACTCTATCGACTACTCCAACACGGCCTGGGGCTCAGATGTTGATTTCTCCGTTTTCCAGGCACAAAACGTCTGGATCCGTACACTGTACGATCGCCATCGTTTTGTTACGCGCGGCACGCTGGGCTGGATTGAAACCGGGGATTTCGACAAAGTACCGCCGGATCTGCGTTTCTTCGCCGGGGGCGACCGCAGTATTCGTGGCTACAAATACAAATCTATCGCCCCGAAATACGCCAACGGTGACCTGAAAGGGGCATCGAAGTTGATAACCGGATCGCTGGAGTACCAGTACAACGTGACCGGAAAATGGTGGGGCGCGGTGTTTGTCGATAGTGGCGAAGCGGTAAGCGATATTCGCCGCAGCGACTTTAAAACCGGTACCGGGGTTGGCGTGCGCTGGGAATCGCCGGTCGGGCCAATCAAACTCGATTTTGCCGTACCGGTCGCGGATAAAGACGAACACGGGTTACAGTTTTACATCGGTCTGGGGCCAGAATTATGAGTTTATGGAAAAAAATCAGCCTCGGCGTGGTTATCGTTATCTTACTGTTGCTGGGAGCGGTGGCGTTTCTGGTGGGCACCACCAGCGGCCTGCATCTGGTATTTAAAGCGGCGGATCGCTGGGTGCCGGGGCTGGATATTGGCAAGGTCAGTGGCGGCTGGCGCGATCTCACCTTGTCTGATGTTCGTTATGAGCAGCCAGGCGTGGCGGTAAAAGCGGGCAATCTCCATCTGGCGGTCGGGCTGGATTGTCTGTGGAACAGCAGCGTTTGCATTAATGACCTGGCGCTGAAAGACATTCAGGTCAACATCGACAGTAAAAAAATGCCCCCTTCTGAACAGGTTGAAGAAGAGGAAGATAGCGGGCCGCTGGATCTCTCCACGCCGTATCCCATCACCCTGACGCGGGTGGCGCTGGATAACGTCAACATCAAGATTGATGACACCACGGTATCGGTGATGGACTTCACCTCCGGCCTGAACTGGCAGGAGAAAACCCTGACCCTGAAACCGACATCACTGAAAGGTTTATTGATTGCTCTGCCGAAAGTGGCGGAAGTAGCGCAGGAAGAGGTCGTCGAACCGAAGATTGAAAATCCGCAGCCGGATGAAAAACCGCTCGGCGAAACGCTGAAAGATCTCTTTTCTCGCCCGGTATTGCCGGAAATGACTGACGTGCATTTGCCGCTCAACCTGAATATTGAAGAGTTTAAGGGCGAGCAGTTGCGCGTGACGGGCGACACGGACATCACCGTGAGCACCATGCTGCTGAAAGTGAGCAGCATCGACGGTAATACCAAACTGGACGCCCTGGATATCGACTCCAGTCAAGGGATCGTCAACGCCAGCGGCACGGCGCAGCTATCAGACAACTGGCCGGTGGATATCACCCTCAACAGCACACTGAACGTGGAGCCGCTGAAAGGCGAAAAGGTGAAGCTGAAAGTGGGTGGTGCGCTGCGCGAACAGCTGGAGATAGGCGTTAACCTTTCTGGCCCGGTAGATATGGATCTGCGCGCCCAGACGCGGCTGGCAGAAGCTGGATTGCCGCTCAACGTGGAAGTGAACAGCAAACAGCTTTACTGGCCGTTCATTGGTGAGAAGCAGTATCAGGCGGATGATCTGAAACTGAAACTCACCGGTAAAATGACCGATTACACGCTCTCTATGCGCACGGCAGTGAAGGGACAGGAGATCCCGCCAGCCACCATTACCCTTGATGCCAAAGGCAATGAACAGCAGGTCAATCTCGACAAACTCACCGTCGCGGCGCTGGAAGGGAAAACTGAACTCAAGGCGCTACTCGACTGGCAGCAGGCAATTAGCTGGCGCGGTGAGTTAACGCTTAATGGCATTAACACCGCGAAAGAGTTCCCGGAGTGGCCGTCGAAACTCAATGGTTTGATTAAAACGCGCGGTAGTCTGTATGGCGGCACCTGGCAGATGGACGTGCCGGAGTTGAAGCTGACCGGTAACGTCAAACAGAACAAAGTGAACGTTGACGGCACGCTGAAAGGCAATAGTTATATGCAGTGGATGATCCCAGAGCTTCATCTGGAACTGGGGCCAAACAGTGCCGAAGTGAAAGGTGAACTGGGGGTAAAAGATCTCAATCTTGATGCCACCATCAACGCGCCGGGGCTGGATAACGCGCTGCCGGGGCTTGGCGGTACAGCGAAAGGGCTGGTGAAAGTACGCGGCACGGTGGAAGCGCCACAACTACTGGCAGATATCACCGCGCGCGGCCTGCGCTGGCAGGAACTTTCCGTGGCGCAGGTTCGCGTGGAAGGCGATATCAAATCCACTGACCAGATTGCGGGTAAACTTGACGTACGCGTTGAGCAAATCTCGCAGCCCGATGTGAATATCAACCTCGTCACTCTGAATGCCAAAGGCAGCGAAAAGCAGCACGAGCTACAGTTGCGGATTCAGGGCGAACCGGTTTCCGGGCAGCTTAATCTGGCAGGAAGTTTTGATCGCAAAGAAGAACGCTGGAAGGGAACACTTAGCAATACCCGCTTCCAGACGCCAGTCGGCCCGTGGTCGCTGACCCGCGATATTGCGCTGGATTATCGCAACAAGGAGCAAAAAATCAGCATCGGGCCACACTGCTGGCTTAACCCGAATGCGGAACTGTGCGTGCCGCAAACCATTGATGCCGGGGCTGAAGGGCGTGCGGTGGTAAATCTCAATCGCTTCGACCTCGCCATGCTGAAACCGTTTATGCCAGAAACCACACAGGCCAGCGGTATCTTCACGGGTAAAGCGGATGTCGCATGGGACACCACTAAAGAAGGGCTGCCACAGGGGAGTATCACCCTTTCGGGGCGTAACGTGCAGGTAACGCAAACCGTCAACGATGCGGCGCTGCCCGTGGCGTTTCAGACGCTGAATCTGACAGCGGAGTTGCGTAACAACCGTGCCGAACTGGGCTGGACCATCCGCCTGACCAATAACGGCCAGTTTGATGGTCAGGTGCAGGTGACCGATCCACAAGGCCGCCGTAATCTTGGTGGTAACGTCAATATCCGTAACTTCAACCTTGCGATGATAAACCCCATCTTTACCCGTGGGGAAAAAGCAGCGGGGATGGTGAGTGCCAACTTGCGTCTGGGGGGGGATGTACAAAGCCCGCAGTTGTTTGGTCAGCTCCAGGTTACGGGTGTGGATATCGACGGCAACTTTATGCCGTTTGATATGCAACCGAGCCAGCTTGCGGTCAACTTTAACGGTATGCGCTCGACGCTTGCTGGTACTGTGCGGACCCAACAGGGAGAAATCTACCTGAGCGGTGACGCCGACTGGAGCCAGATTGAAAACTGGCGGGCGAGGGTAACCGCGAAAGGCAGTAAGGTACGGATCACCGTGCCGCCGATGGTTCGAATGGATGTATCCCCAGATGTTGTATTCGAGGCTACACCAAACCTGTTTACTCTCGACGGTCGCGTGGATGTCCCTTGGGCGCGCATTGTGGTGCATGAGCTGCCGGAAAGCGCGGTGGGCGTTTCCAGCGATGTGGTGATGCTTAACGATAACCTGCAACCGGAAGAGCCGAAAACGGCGTCGATTCCGATTAACAGCAACCTGATTGTCCACGTTGGCAACAATGTGCGCATTGACGCCTTCGGCCTGAAAGCGCGGCTGACGGGCGATCTCAACGTCGTACAGGACAAACAAGGACTGGGCCTGAACGGGCAGATCAACATCCCTGAAGGTCGCTTCCATGCCTATGGTCAGGATCTGATTGTGCGTAAGGGTGAGCTACTGTTCTCTGGTCCGCCGGATCAACCGTATCTTAATATCGAAGCTATTCGTAACCCGGATGCTACAGAAGACGACGTAATCGCCGGAGTTCGAGTCACTGGTCTGGCAGACGAACCGAAAGCGGAGATCTTCTCTGACCCGGCGATGTCGCAACAGGCCGCGCTTTCCTACCTGCTACGTGGACAAGGGTTGGAGAGCGATCAGAGTGACAGTGCGGCGATGACCTCAATGCTGATTGGTCTGGGGGTTGCACAAAGTGGTCAGATTGTGGGTAAAATCGGCGAGACGTTTGGCGTAAGCAATTTAGCGCTCGACACAGAGGGAGTAGGCGACTCCTCCCAGGTAGTGGTCAGCGGCTATGTATTGCCAGGTCTGCAAGTGAAATACGGCGTGGGTATATTTGACTCAATAGCAACACTCACGTTACGTTATCGCCTGATGCCTAAGCTATATCTGGAAGCCGTGTCTGGTGTAGACCAGGCACTGGATTTGCTCTATCAGTTCGAGTTTTAGCAATGCGAATATTTGTCTACGGCAGTTTACGCCACAAACAAGGCAACAGTCACTGGATGACCAATGCCCAGTTACTGGGCGATTTCAGTATCGATAACTACCAGTTGTATAGCCTGGGCCACTATCCAGGCGCAGTTCCGGGGAACGGAACAGTACACGGTGAAGTTTATCGTATTGACAACGCCACGCTGGCCGAACTTGATGCCTTGCGCACCAGGGGCGGTGAATACACGCGCCAGTTGATTCAGACGCCGTACGGGAGTGCATGGATGTACGTTTATCAACGACCCGTCGATGGATTAAAGCTAATTGAAAGCGGCGACTGGTTAGACAGGGATAAGTAACCATATGCATACGCCACCTTCGGGTGGCGTTGTTTTATCCAGCTGCCTGAATGTATTCCGAATTTGACGCCATTCTTATCTTTTCTTAAATGCTGATTTGTTGTGCAGTGTTATAAACACCTGGCACGCTCAACAAGGACGCGACCTCAATGAAAAAATCTCTTCTGGCTGTAATGCTGACAGGACTGTTTGCTCTCGTTTCTTTTCCCGCTCTGGGAAATACCAACCTCGAACAATTAAAACAAAAAGCTGAACGTGGAGAAGCTAAATCACAGTTGGAGCTGGGATATCGATATTTTCACGGTAATGAAACGACAAAGGATCTCACCCAGGCGATTGACTGGTTTCGCCGTGCCGCAGAGCAGGGATACACCCCGGCAGAATTTGTACTGGGGTTACGCTATATGAACGGTGAAGGTGTGCCGCAAGATTATGCTCAGGCGGTTATCTGGTACAAAAAAGCAGCACTGAAGGGGCTTCCACAGGCGCAGCAGAATCTGGGTGTAATGTACCATGACGGTAAGGGCGTGAAGATTGATAAAGCCGAATCTGTGAAATGGTTTCGCCTGGCAGCAGAGCAAGGTCGTGACAGCGGCCAGTAAAGTATGGGAGATGCATATTTTGAAGGCGATGGCGTAACGCGGGATTACGTTATGGCACGTGAGTGGTATAGCAAAGCAGCGGAACAAGGTAACGTCTGGTCCTGTAATCAGCTTGGTTATATTTATTCCAAAGGTTTAGGTGTTGAAAAAAACGATGCTATATCGGCGCAATGGTATCGAAAATCAGCGGCATCAGGCGACGAACTGGGGCAGCTTTATCTGGCTGATATGTATTATTTCGGTAGTGGCGTTCCTCAGGATTACACACAGTCACGGATATTATTTTCCCAGTTGGCAGAGCAGGGAAATGCTATTGCGCAGTTTCGTCTGGGAGATATATTGGAGCAAGGTTTAGCGGGAGCGAAAGAGCCGTTAAAAGCACTGGAGTGGTACCGTAAGTCGGCAGAACAGGGAAATTCCGATGGTCAGTATTATTTAGCGGAAATGTATATCAGCCGTGCAGAAGGTATTCCCTATAACCGTGAACAGGCTATCTATTGGTACACCAAATCGGCAGAACAAGGGGATGCGAATGCGCAGGTTAATCTCGGGGTATTATTGTATCGACATGGTTCCGAAGAAGAACAGAGAAGGGCCGTGGACTGGTATCGCAAGGCGGCTGAAGAGGGAGTGGCAATGGCGCAATTTAATTTGGGTAATGCTTTACTCCAGGGAAAAGGTGTTAAAAAAGATGAGCAACAGGCAGCAATCTGGATGCGAAAAGCCGCAGAGCAAGGACTCAGTAAAGCGCAGGTACAATTAGGTGAAATCTATTATTATGGCTTGGGCGTAGAACGCGATTATGTGCAGGCCTGGGCGTGGTTCGATACCGCATCGACCAATGATATGAATCTTTTTGGTACGGAAAACCGCAAAATTACCGAGAAAAAACTGACAGCCAAACAACTGCAACAGGCTGAATTATTATCGCAACAATATATAGAAAAATATGCCCCGGAAGCCTGGGCGAGAATGCAAAAGCTTAACGCACGATCTACTGTAACGACGGGTAATAAATAACGGGTAACTGTCAGATCAGGTTTGCGCTAATACCACTCAACCAATGCCACCTGCGGGTGGCGTTATTTTTTTGCGAGACGAATCGTATTCTTTTTTGTAACTTCCCTATCTTTAGCTTTTCTCTCCGAGCCGCTTTCCATATCCGTAAACGCATAAAAAACTCTGCTGGCGTTCACAATTACGCAGGGGTAAAACGGTACACGCTTTGAACGGTGAGAATGAGTGAGGTTGGCTAACTTCCAGCAAGCGGCTATGAACAGCAAAATGGTGGTCGGGTTTGCTTGTTCTTACCGTTCAAGCCTTTCAACTGCTGAGAATAATGATAGTGGAATAGAGAGTTTATATATTCCGGGCATAAAAAAACCCTTACTAACCGAAGCCCGGCGTTCAGGGTTATTACGCTTGAAGAACTTATTTATTCTTGGCGCGCTCGAAGGAAGCAACGATTTCAGCTTTAGCGGCTTCTGCGTTTTCCCAACCTTCAACTTTTACCCACTTGCCTTTTTCGAGGTCTTTGTAGTGCTCGAAGAAGTGAGCGATCTGAGCTTTCAGCAGTTCAGGCAGATCGTTAACGTCTTTGATGTGATCGTATTCTTTGCTCAGCTTGGTGTGCGGAACAGCAATCAGTTTCGCATCTTCACCGGCTTCGTCGGTCATTTTCAGAACGCCAACCGGACGGCAGCGAATCACGGAACCCGGCTGCAGCGGGTACGGAGTCGGGACCAGTACGTCAACCGGGTCACCGTCCAGAGACAGGGTGTGGTTGATGTAACCGTAGTTGCACGGATAGAACATCGCGGTGGACATGAAGCGGTCAACGAACAGTGCGCCGCTCTCTTTGTCGATTTCGTATTTGATCGGATCTGCGTTAGCCGGGATCTCAATAACAACGTAGATGTCTTCCGGCAGATCTTTACCCGCAGGGACGTTGAGTAAGCTCATGTCTGTTTCCTTTAAAAATATGTGGCAAACAAGTGCCGAGTATTATAGCCAACTCGCGCCGAATGTCTTCGCTTGTTTTCGTCTTCATTTTCCTTTTTAGCCAGTTTTAAGGTGGTTTAAAGAGCAGGAAAATCCATAACCGTAGCCGCATTTTTCATAGTGAGATGAAAGCGATTACAAACTTGTGATTAACGTTTTATTTACTTTTTTGAAGTGTGATGTAACGCAATCCGTTACATAACGAATTGTCTATAGTTTTTTCGCGAACATCTTTTCACCAATAATAATTACCCCGACGAGGACAACCCTATGTGGAAACGCTTACTTGTAGTCTCTGCAGTCTCGGCAGCCATGTCGTCTATGGCGTTGGCTGCTCCATTAACCGTTGGATTTTCGCAGGTCGGATCGGAATCCGGCTGGCGCGCCGCAGAAACCAATGTGGCGAAAAGTGAAGCCGAAAAGCGCGGAATTACGTTGAAAATTGCCGATGGTCAGCAAAAGCAGGAAAACCAGATTAAAGCGGTACGTTCCTTCGTCGCGCAAGGGGTGGATGCGATCTTTATCGCTCCGGTGGTAGCGACCGGTTGGGAGCCGGTATTAAAAGAGGCGAAAGATGCCGAAATCCCGGTCTTCTTGCTTGACCGTTCCATCGATGTGAAAGACAAATCTCTCTATATGACCACCGTCACTGCCGACAACATCCTCGAAGGCAAATTGATCGGTGACTGGCTGGTAAAAGAAGTGAATGGCAAACCATGCAACGTGGTGGAGCTGCAGGGCACCGTTGGGGCCAGCGTCGCCATTGACCGTAAGAAAGGCTTTGCCGAAGCCATTAAGAATGCGCCAAATATCAAAATTATCCGCTCGCAGTCAGGTGACTTCACCCGCAGCAAAGGCAAAGAAGTGATGGAGAGCTTTATCAAAGCGGAAAACAACGGCAAAAACATCTGCATGGTTTACGCCCATAACGATGACATGGTGATTGGTGCAATTCAGGCAATTAAAGAAGCGGGCCTGAAACCGGGCAAAGATATCCTGACAGGCTCTATCGACGGCGTGCCGGATATCTACAAAGCGATGATTGATGGCGAAGCGAACGCCAGCGTTGAACTGACGCCGAACATGGCAGGCCCCGCTTTTGATGCGCTGGAGAAATATAAAAAAGACGGCACCATGCCTGAAAAGCTGACCCTGACCAAGTCCACCCTTTACCTGCCTGATACTGCAAAAGAAGAGTTAGAGAAGAAGAAAAACATGGGGTATTGAGGGGCATCAATGCCTGATGCCGACTTGTGGGCCGCCGGATAAGGCATTCACGCCGCATCCGGCGGTTGTGCGAGATGCCTGATGCGACGCTGTTGTGTCTTATCTGGCGCACGCTTTACAACGGGGGAAACTATGAATACTAACCAACACCAGGAAATCCTCCGCACCGAAGGATTAAGTAAATTTTTCCCCGGAGTCAAAGCGTTAGACAACGTTGATTTCAGCCTGCGCCGTGGTGAAATCATGGCGCTGCTCGGTGAAAACGGGGCGGGAAAATCAACGCTAATCAAAGCATTAACCGGTGTCTACCACGCCGATCGTGGCACCATCTGGCTGGAAGGCCAGACTATCTCACCGAAAAATACCGCCCACGCACAACAACTCGGCATCGGCACCGTCTATCAGGAAGTCAACCTGCTACCCAATATGTCGGTCGCTGATAATCTATTCATAGGTCGCGAACCCAAACGTTTCGGCCTTCTACGCCGTAAAGAGATGGAAAAGCGCGCCACCGAACTGATGGCATCTTACGGTTTCTCCCTCGACGTGCGGGAACCGCTCAACCGCTTTTCAGTCGCGATGCAGCAAATCGTCGCCATTTGCCGGGCCATCGATCTCTCCGCCAAAGTGCTGATCCTCGATGAACCCACCGCCAGCCTCGACACTCAGGAAGTAGAGTTACTGTTTGGCCTGATGCGTCAGTTGCGCGATCGCGGCGTCAGCCTGATCTTCGTTACTCACTTTCTCGATCAGGTCTATCAGGTCAGCGATCGGATCACCGTCTTACGCAACGGCAGTTTCGTAGGCTGTCGGGAAACCCGCGAGCTACCGCAGATCGAACTGGTAAAAATGATGCTGGGGCGCGAGCTGGACACCCACGCGCTACAGCGTGCCGGACGAACATTGCTGAGCGACAAACCCGTTGCCGCGTTCAAAAATTACGGCAAAAAAGGAACGATCGCACCGTTTGATCTCGAAGTACGCCCCGGCGAGATCGTTGGCCTGGCAGGCTTGCTGGGATCAGGACGTACCGAAACCGCCGAAGTGATCTTCGGTATCAAACCTGCTGATAGCGGCACGGCGTTGATCAAAGGCAAACCGCAAATCCTGCGATCGCCACATCAGGCGTCGGTACTGGGTATCGGCTTCTGCCCGGAAGACAGGAAAACCGATGGCATCATCGCCGCCGCCTCGGTGCGGGAAAATATCATCCTCGCTCTCCAGGCCCAGCGCGGCTGGTTACGGCCAATTTCGCGCAAAGAACAGCAAGAGATTGCCGAACGCTTTATCCGCCAGCTTGGCATTCGCACACCTTCCAGCGAACAGCCGATTGAGTTTCTCTCCGGTGGCAATCAGCAAAAAGTGCTGCTCTCACGCTGGCTACTGACCCGGCCGCAATTTCTGATCCTCGACGAGCCAACGCGTGGCATTGACGTTGGCGCCCACGCTGAGATCATCCGCCTGATCGAAACGCTATGCGCCGATGGTCTGGCGCTGCTGGTGATCTCCTCCGAACTGGAAGAACTGGTGGGCTATGCCGACCGGGTGATTATCATGCGCGATCGCAAACAGGTGGCGGAGATCCCGCTGGCAGAGCTTTCCGTTCCGGCGATCATGAACGCCATTGCGGCGTAAGGAGAACAGTGTGATGCCTCAATCTCTCCCTGACACTACGCCGCCGAAAAGGCGCTTTCGCTGGCCAACAGGAATGCCGCAGCTGGCGGCGCTATTGCTGGTGTTGCTGGTCGATAGCCTGGTGGCCCCGCATTTCTGGCAGGTGGTGCTTCAGGATGGGCGTTTGTTCGGTAGTCCTATCGACATTCTTAATCGCGCCGCCCCCGTTGCGCTACTGGCGATTGGTATGACGCTGGTGATCGCCACCGGTGGGATTGATCTCTCCGTGGGGGCGGTGATGGCTATCGCCGGAGCCACAACAGCTGCGATGACGGTCGCGGGATTCAGCCTGCCGATTGTTTTGTTAAGCACCCTGGGCACTGGCATCCTGGCGGGATTGTGGAACGGCATACTGGTAGCGATCCTCAAAATTCAGCCGTTTGTTGCCACCCTGATCCTGATGGTCGCCGGGCGCGGCGTGGCGCAACTGATCACCTCCGGACAGATCGTCACGTTTAACTCGCCGGATCTCTCATGGTTTGGCAGTGGATCGCTATTGTTCCTGCCAACACCAGTCATTATTGCGGTACTGACGCTTCTCCTCTTCTGGCTGTTGACCCGCAAAACGGCGCTGGGGATGTTTATCGAAGCCGTTGGTATCAACATTCGGGCGGCAAAAAATGCCGGAGTCAACACACGAATCATCGTCATGCTCACTTATGTGTTGAGCGGGCTGTGTGCGGCGATTGCGGGCATTATCGTGGCGGCGGATATTCGCGGTGCCGATGCCAACAACGCCGGATTATGGCTGGAGCTGGACGCCATTCTTGCGGTGGTGATTGGCGGCGGATCGCTGATGGGCGGGCGTTTTAACCTGCTGCTCTCAGTGGTAGGGGCGCTGATTATTCAGGGGATGAACACCGGAATTTTACTTTCTGGCTTTCCGCCAGAGATGAACCAGGTGGTCAAAGCGGTAGTGGTGCTTTGCGTGCTGATTGTTCAGTCGCAACGCTTTATCAGTCTGATTAAAGGAGTGCGTAGCCGTGATAAAACGTAACCTGCCGCTTATGATCACCATCGGCGTCTTTGTGCTGGGTTATCTCTACTGTCTGACGCAGTTTCCCGGTTTTGCTTCCACAAGAGTGATCTGCAATATCCTGACCGATAACGCTTTTCTGGGGATCATCGCCGTTGGCATGACCTTTGTGATCCTCTCCGGTGGGATCGATCTCTCCGTCGGTTCGGTGATCGCCTTTACCGGCGTGTTTCTGGCAAAAGTGATTGGCGATTTCGGCCTCTCGCCGCTGCTGGCGTTTCCACTGGTGCTGGTGATGGGCTGTGCCTTTGGCGCATTTATGGGGCTTTTGATCGACGCCCTGAAGATCCCGGCGTTTATCATTACTCTGGCAGGAATGTTCTTTTTGCGTGGCGTCAGCTATCTCGTTTCGGAAGAGTCGATCCCGATAAATCATCCTGTTTATGACACGCTCTCAAGCCTTGCATGGAAAATCCCTGGCGGCGGTCGCTTAAGTGCGATGGGGCTACTGATGCTGGCGGTGGTGGTTATCGGCATATTCCTCGCGCATCGTACCCGTTTTGGTAATCAGGTATACGCCATTGGCGGCAACGCAACGTCGGCGAACCTGATGGGGGTTTCCACTCGCAGCACCACTATTCGCATTTATATGCTCTCCACCGGACTGGCAACGCTGGCGGGGATTGTTTTCTCGATTTATACCCAAGCCGGATATGCGCTGGCGGGCGTAGGTGTGGAACTGGACGCTATCGCCTCAGTGGTGATTGGCGGTACACTTTTGAGCGGTGGCGTTGGAACAGTACTTGGGACGCTTTTTGGCGTGGCGATTCAGGGACTGATTCAGACATATATCAACTTTGACGGTACGCTGAGTTCCTGGTGGACGAAAATCGCCATCGGCATTTTGCTGTTCATTTTTATTGCCTTACAGCGTGGATTAACGGTGCTGTGGGAGAATCGCCAGAGTTCGCCAGTAATGAGAGTGAGTCCGGAAATTAGACTAAAAGAATAAATTTTACTGATATATAAGGATATTTTTATGTGGGTGAAGGACGGCGAAGAATTACAAACAACATGTAAAAACTGTGGTGTGGCTGTTTTACCACCTGACGATTATTGTAAAAGTTGTGCGGATAAAAAGCTTACAGGGATTGGCGGCTGGCTATTTCTGCCGGCAATTGGTTTAGTGCTTGGTATTCTTGCGAACGCGTATTCAATTATCCATACTTGGGGGCTTACTCACGTAATTTACGAAGAACCGCTCAGGACGGCACTTTATCTGGAAACCGCCGGATTTGCCGTTTTGTTTCTGCTGTTGATTTATACTACTTATTTGTTTTTTAACAAAAAACGCCAGCTTCCACAGTATTATATTGCCCTTCTTCTGTCACTGTTTGCATTCATTGTGGCTGATATTTGGGGGACAATGCACTTTCTTAATGCCTCATTTGAATTGACAGATGCATGGGAGCTTCTGAAAAGTATCATCCATCTTGCAATCTGGATCCCCTATTTTTGCGTATCTAAACGAGTCAAATTAACCTTTGTTAATTGATAATTGAAAACGCCGGACTGCTCCGGCGTTAACTCATTTACGCGTCCGGGAACTCACGGATAAAGCGTTCGACATCTTCAACCATATGGTCATTGCCGACAAAGAACGAACGGCGCTGGTGCAGGGTTTCCGGGATGATATCCAGAATACGCTCTTTGCCATCGCTCGCTTTACCGCCCGCTTGTTCCGCGAGGAACGCCATCGGGTTGCACTCATACAGCAAACGCAGTTTACCGTCCGGGTGGCTGGCAGTGCTTGGGTAGAGATAAATCCCACCTTTCAGCAGGTTACGGTGGAAATCTGCGACCAGAGAACCGATATAACGTGAGGTATATGGACGGTTGGTGGACTTATCTTCTTCCTGGCAGAATTTAATGTACTTCTTCACCCCGTTTGGAAACTTAATGTAGTTCCCTTCGTTGATGGAGTAGGTTTTGCCTTTCTCCGGGAAGCGCATCCGTTCCTGGCACAGGCAGAAAACGCCAAGCGAAGGATCGTAAGTAAAGGCGTGAACACCGCATCCGGTGGTGTAAACCAACATGGTAGAGGAGCCGTATACCACGTAACCTGCCGCAACCTGTTTGTTACCAGGCTGGAGGAAGTCTTCTTCCGTTACCGGCGTACCGACAGGGGTAACACGGCGGTAAATGGAGAAAATGGTACCGACAGAGACGTTAACATCGATGTTGGACGAGCCATCCAGTGGGTCCATCAGCACCACGTATTTTGCGTGTTCACAGCCTTCAAAGACGACAATCTCATCTTCTTCTTCAGAGGCAATGCCCGCAACGATATCGCGTGCTTTAAGTGCGGCTTTCAGTTTTTCATTAGCGAACAAGTCGAGTTTCTGCTGAACCTCGCCCTGCACGTTCTCAGCACCGCTGGCACCCAGGATATCAACCAGTCCTGCTTTGTTGATATCGCGATGGATAATCTTGGCGCCCAGTTTTATTGCCGACAGCAAAGCAGTGAGCTCACCGGTAGCATGAGAAAACTCGTGCTGCTTTTCGACAATAAATTCACCTAACGTTTTCATAAAACTTTCCCTGCAATGTTTATGGAGTAAAGCGACCGCAACAATCTTAACAAATAATCTCAATGTCGCGCTCAGGTGAATCGCGCCAGCAAATTACGGATTATCCTGAAATGCGTTTCTCACTTGCCCGACATATGCGTAAAATGAGCGGCAGATTAAAAAAGGATAGTGACGTATGCGCATTCATATTTTAGGAATTTGTGGCACATTTATGGGCGGTCTGGCGATGCTGGCGCGCCAGTTAGGCCATGAAGTAACGGGTTCGGACGCCAATGTGTATCCGCCGATGAGCACCTTACTTGAGAAGCAAGGCATTGAACTGATTCAGGGTTACGATGCCAGCCAGCTCGACCCGCAGCCGGATCTGGTGATCATTGGCAACGCCATGACCCGTGGAAATCCGTGTGTGGAAGCGGTACTGGAAAAAAACATCCCTTATATGTCTGGCCCGCAGTGGCTGCACGATTTTGTGCTGCGTGACCGCTGGGTGTTGGCCGTTGCCGGTACACACGGCAAAACCACCACCGCGGGAATGGCGACCTGGATTCTGGAACAGTGTGGCTATAAACCGGGTTTTGTGATCGGCGGTGTTCCGGGGAACTTTGACGTTTCGGCACGTTTAGGCGAAAGCGACTTCTTTGTTATCGAAGCGGATGAGTATGACTGCGCCTTCTTCGACAAACGCTCTAAATTTGTCCATTACTGCCCGCGTACGCTGATCCTCAACAACCTTGAGTTCGATCATGCCGATATCTTTGACGACCTGAAAGCGATCCAGAAACAGTTCCACCATCTGGTGCGTATCGTTCCGGGGCAGGGGCGTATTATCTGGCCGGAAAACGACATCAACCTGAAACAAACCATGGCGATGGGCTGCTGGAGCGAGCAGGAGCTGGTGGGCGAGCAGGGGCACTGGCAGGCGAAAAAGCTAACCACTGACGCTTCCGAATGGGAAGTCTTGCTGGATGGCGAAAAAGTGGGCGAAGTGAAATGGTCGCTGGTGGGCGAACATAATATGCATAACGGCCTGATGGCGATTGCGGCGGCCCGTCATGTTGGCGTAGCGCCGGCAGATGCTGCTAACGCGCTGGGTTCGTTTATTAACGCTCGTCGTCGTCTGGAGTTGCGCGGTGAAGCAAATGGCGTGACGGTGTATGACGATTTTGCCCATCACCCGACGGCGATTCTGGCAACGCTGGCGGCGCTGCGCGGCAAAGTTGGCGGTACGGCGCGCATTATTGCCGTGCTGGAACCGCGCTCAAACACCATGAAAATGGGGATCTGCAAAGACGATTTGGCACCTTCATTAGGTCGTGCCGATGAAGTCTTCCTGCTGCAACCGGCGCATATTCCGTGGCAGGTCGCAGAAGTGGCAGAAGCCTGCGTCCAGCCTGCACACTGGAGTGGCGATGTGGATACGCTGGCAGATATGGTGGTGAAAACCGCTCAGCCTGGCGACCATATTCTGGTGATGAGCAACGGCGGTTTTGGTGGAATTCATCAGAAACTGCTGGATGGGCTAGCGAAGAAAGCGGAAGCCGCGCAGTAATTCGGCCTCAGCCTGATATAGTGTGTGTAGGCCGGATAAGGCGTTCACGCCGCATCCGGCATTTGAGCATAGTGCCTGATGCGACGCTTGATGCGTCTTATCAGGCCTACAGGTGCACCGCATCCGGCAAACCATACTCACATCAACAACGAAAATTACCCTTCGTTTTCCGCTAACTCACGCAGATACTGGAAAATCTGGCGCGCGGATTTCGGCGGCTTATTCCCTTCTTTCTCTTTCTTCGCGTTGCGGATCAGAGTACGCAGTTGCTGACGATCGGCATCGGGCCACAGATTTAATACTTCAGCGATGGCGTCATCACCCTGGTCGATCAGACGATCGCGCAGGTTTTCCAGTTTATGGAACAACACCACCTGCTGGTTGTGGCGATTTTTCAGCTTATCCAGCGCCTGACGGATCGGTTCTACGTCGCGCTGGCGCAGCATCTTACCGATGAGCTGCAACTGGCGGCGGCGACCTTCCATCTTAATACGCTGGGCGAGCTCAATAGCCGCGCGCAGATCCGCGTCTAACGGGATCTTATCCAGCGCGTTTTTCCCCAGATCAACAATTTCTGCGCCAAGGCGTTTTAGCTCCTCGGCATCACGTTTAATTTCACTTTTACTGACCCAGATAATTTCATCGTCTTCGTCTTCGATGTCATCACCGGGAACGTCGTCGAGCCAGTCTTCGGGCTGCTTAGTCATCTCAGGCTCCTTAAAAAAGAGGCTAATGTTACCAGTTAAGATGCGCACTGAAAAACGGTTCTCTGTTAGACTTCAGAGAAACTCTCTACATTATGGCACTTGCAATGAAAGTAATCTCTCAAGTTGAAGCGCAGCGCAAGATTCTGGAAGAAGCAGTTTCCACTGCGCTGGAGTTGGCCTCAGGCAAATCGGACGGTGCGGAAGTTGCCGTCAGCAAGACCACCGGCATTAGCGTAAGCACGCGATATGGCGAAGTGGAGAATGTTGAATTCAATAGCGATGGCGCGCTGGGGATCACTGTTTATCACCAGAACCGTAAAGGTAGCGCATCGTCTACCGATTTAAGCCCGCAGGCCATTGCCCGCACCGTACAGGCAGCGCTGGATATTGCCCGTTATACCTCGCCAGATCCCTGTGCCGGCGTGGCAGACAAAGAGCTGCTGGCCTTTGACGCGCCGGATCTCGACTTGTTTCACCCTGCGGAAGTTTCCCCGGATGAAGCTATTGAACTGGCTGCTCGCGCAGAACAGGCTGCATTACAGGCGGACAAGCGTATTACCAATACCGAAGGTGGCAGTTTTAACAGCCACTACGGTGTCAAAGTTTTTGGCAACAGCCACGGCATGTTGCAGGGTTACTGCTCAACGCGTCATTCGCTCTCAAGCTGTGTAATTGCCGAAGAAAATGGCGATATGGAGCGTGATTACGCCTACACCATTGGTCGCGCGATGAGCGATCTGCAGACGCCAGAGTGGGTCGGGGCCGACTGTGCTCGCCGTACTTTATCGCGCCTGTCACCGCGTAAACTTTCCACCATGAAAGCGCCGGTAATTTTTGCCAATGAAGTGGCAACAGGGTTGTTTGGTCATTTGGTGGGGGCGATAGCGGGTGGATCGGTTTACCGTAAATCCACCTTCCTGCTGGATTCGCTGGGTAAACAAATTCTGCCGGATTGGCTGACCATTGAAGAGCATCCGCATCTGCTGAAAGGACTGGCATCTACACCATTCGACAGCGAAGGTGTGCGCACCGAGCGCCGCGATATCGTCAAAGATGGTATCCTGACTCAGTGGCTGCTGACCAGCTATTCGGCGCGGAAACTGGGGCTGAAAAGCACCGGACATGCGGGCGGTATTCACAACTGGCGGATTGCCGGACAAGGGCTAAGCTTCGAACAAATGCTCAAAGAGATGGGCACCGGGCTGGTGGTGACGGAACTGATGGGCCAGGGAGTGAGTGCCATTACCGGTGATTATTCCCGTGGTGCTGCGGGCTTCTGGGTAGAGAATGGCGAAATTCAGTATCCGGTTAGCGAAATCACCATCGCAGGTAATTTAAAAGATATGTGGCGCAATATTGTCACCGTCGGTAACGATATTGAAACACGCAGCAATATACAGTGTGGTTCTGTGCTGTTGCCGGAGATGAAAATCGCCGGGCAGTAAAAAAAGGCGCGACCTGCCGCGCCAAATCTTAATAAGAAAAAGGAAGTGAGCAATGCGTAAAAGCCTGTTAGCTATTCTTGCAGTCTCCTCGTTGGTATTCAGTTCGGCGTCGTTTGCCGCTGATCTTGAAGACAATATGGAAACCCTCAACGACAATTTAAAAGTGGTCGAAAAAGCCGATAACGCGGCGCAAGTCAAAGACGCGTTAACCAAAATGCGCGCAGCGGCGCTGGATGCGCAAAAAGCAACGCCGCCGAAGCTCGAAGGCAAATCGCCAGACAGCCCGGAGATGAAAGACTTCCGCCACGGTTTCGACATTCTGGTCGGTCAGATTGACGACGCGCTGAAGCTGGCTAATGAAGGTAAAGTAAAAGAAGCGCAGGCTGCCGCAGAGCAACTGAAAACGACCCGCAACGCCTATCACCAGAAGTATCGTTAATTCCTTATTGGGCGGTGAAACGTTACCGCCCAACGCTTTCTTCCCCTTCGTAAAATCACCGCAATATCTATCTTCACTACGGCATATTCCTGCGTGTCGTTTTCCAGAAATGAATGTAATGCATATGTAATGCTATAATGCATTACACTTTTCATAATTACCGGGGGCATAATGGCCACACTTAACGTCCGCCTGGATGACAAACTGAAAAATGAGGCTTATGCGGTGCTGGAAAAATTAAACATCACGCCTACTGAAGCAGTGCGGCTGCTGTTTCAGTACGTTGCGGAAAATGGACGAATGCCGGTAAAAACGCTCACTGTCAGTGATAGTGAAGAAGCCTTGTTACGCACTGTCAGGGAACGACTGGCCAACCCACAGGAGGCCATTAAGGTCCGACTGGATGAACTATGAACTGGCTTTTGATCCGCGGGCGCTGAAAGAGTGGCAAAAACTGGGCGTGACAGTCCGGGAACAATTTAAAAAAAAGCTTGGGGATGTGCTGAAAAGGCCGCGCAATCCATCGGCTAAACTACGGGATTTGCCGGACTGCTACAAAATTAAGCTTCGCACACTGGGATATCGCCTGGTCTATCAGGTCAATGATAAAGAGTTGCTCGTGTTGGTGATAGCTATTGGTAAGAGAGAGAACTCAGCCGTTTATGAAGACGTGACAAAACGGCTGGATGAGTGATTAACGCAAATGATGCACCACCTGATTGCTGCTGCCGCGCCAGATCAGGGAAGGGTCTTTTAGATCCTGCATAAATTTGCCGTCGACCAGCACGTTAATCAAATCAACAACCTGCATTTGCGCAGCGTTGAGTTCGTCGAGTTTATAGCCTGTCCACACCCAGATGTCTTTACCCGGACATTCGGCGCGGATGCGTTGTACCAGTTTCAGAATATCCGGCACGTTTTGCGGATGCAGCGGATCGCCGCCGGAGAGGGAAATACCCTGGCGTTTGATGCGGGTGTCATTCAGATCGTTAATGATCTGGTCTTCCATTGCTTTGGTAAATGGCTGACCGGAATTTACCCGCCAGGTGCTTTTGTTATAGCAACCGGGGCATTCATGAACACACCCGGAGACAAACAGGGTGCAGCGAGTGCCGGGGCCGTTGACGATGTCGACAGGATAGTACTGATGATAATTCATTATTTCGCCTGGCTTATCAGTCCGCGTGTAGGCGGTATCAGGCAATCAACGCCTGATGCGACGCCGTTGCGTCTTATCAGGCCTACAGCCGTTGCCAAATGTAGGCCGGATAAGGCGTTTACGCCGCATCCGGCATTTGCTTAGCGCAGAGTGAAGATTAACCGATCTGCCCATTTCCCAAATGTTTAACGCGGCGCTTAACTTCTTCCTGCTTACCAGCGTTAAACGGACGCGCATCCGGGCTACCTAAATATCCGCACACGCGGCGAGTCACCGACACACGGGAGGCGTCATGGTTACCACATTTCGGGCAGGTGAAGCCTTTACTGGTGCACTCAAACTCACCGGTAAAACCACACTCGTAACACTCATCAATCGGCGTATTGGTGCCGTAATACGGTACATGCTGATAGCTGTAATCCCAGACATCTTCCAGCGCCTTCAGGTTGTGCTGAATGTTTGGATATTCGCCGTAGCAAATGAAGCCACCGTTCGCCAGCGGCGGGTAAGGCGCTTCAAAGTCGATCTTGTCGTACGGGTTCACCTTCTTCTCCACATCGAGGTGGAAACTGTTGGTGTAGTAACCTTTATCAGTCACGCCCGGCACCACGCCAAACTCCGCGGTATCGAGACGGCAGAAGCGGTCGCACAGGTTTTCACTTGGCGTGCTGTAAAGGCTAAAACCGTAACCCGTTTCTTCTTTCCACTGATCCACCGCCTGACGCAGACGTTCAACAATGGCGATACCTTTCGCGCGCAGCTGCTCGTTGTCATACACATGCTCGCCGCCAAACAGCGCGTTAATGGTTTCGTGGATGCCGATGTAACCCAGCGAAATAGACGCACGACCGTTTTTGAAGATTTCAGAAACATCATCGTCAGCATTGAGACGCACGCCACAAGCGCCTTCCATATAGAGGATCGGGGCCACGCGAGCTTTCACGCCTTCGAGACGAGCGATACGGGTCATCAGCGCCTTACGTGCCAGCACCAGACGTTCATCCAGCAGCTTCCAGAAGGTGGCTTCATCGCCTTTCGCTTCTAGCGCAATGCGCGGCAGGTTCAGGCTGATCACGCCGAGGTTGTTACGACCATCGTGGATCTGTTCGCCGTTTTCATTTTCCCACACGCCGAGGAAGCTACGGCAGCCCATCGGGGTTTTAAACGAACCGGTGACTTTCACTACCTGATCGTAGTTCAGGATATCCGGATACATGCGCTTGCTTGCGCACTCCAGCGCCAGCTGTTTGATGTCGTAGTTCGGATCGCCTTTTTTATGGTTCAGGCCATCGCGAATCGCAAACACCAGTTTCGGGAACACCGCAGTTTTACGGTTTTTACCGAGGCCCGCGATACGGTTACGCAGGATAGACTCCTGAATCAGGCGAGACTCCCAGCTGGTGCCCAGACCAAAACCAAAGGTCACAAACGGTGTTTGACCGTTGGCGGTGTGCAGGGTGTTTACTTCGTACTCCAGCGACTGGAAGGCATCGTAGCACTCTTTGATGGTACGAGAGTTAGCGTAACCTTCGGCGTCCGGGATGTTCCACTCTTCTGCGGTCTTGCGGTGTTTGTTGTAGCTGGCGGTGACAAACGGTGCCAGCACTTCATCGATACGGTTAATGGTGGTGCCGCCATAAATATGACTGGCGACCTGAGCAATAATCTGCGCTGTTACCGCGGTTGCCGTAGAGATCGACTTCGGTGGTTCAATCTCGGCGTTACCCATCTTAAAGCCCTGGGTCAGCATACCTTTCAGGTCGATCAACATGCAGTTGAACATCGGGAAGAACGGCGAGTAATCGAGATCGTGATAGTGAATATCGCCACGCTCATGCGCCTGCACCACGTCACGCGGCAGCAGGTGCTGACGTGCATAGTGTTTAGCCACAATCCCGGCCAGCAGGTCGCGCTGGGTTGGAATCACCTTGCTGTCTTTGTTGGCGTTTTCGTTGAGCAACGAGGCGTTGGTCTGCTCGACCAAACCACGGATCTCCTGATTCAGGCGACCGCGTTTTTCACGTTCAATGTCGCGATCGTGACGGTACTCGATGTAAGCACGAGCCAGTTGTTTGTATGGACCCGACATCAGCTGGTTTTCAACGGCGGTCTGGATCTCGTTGATATCCACCTGGCTGCGGCCCTGCATCTGCTCGCTGACAACCGCGGCAACAGTGGCGCAATAATCTGCATCATCGACTTCCGCTGCTTTAGCTGCACGCAGAATCGCTTCTTTGATGCGCTCTGATTTAAACGGCACTTTGCAGCCGTCTCGTTTCATCACATGCGGTGTCATGATCGCTCCATATTTTTAAGAACAGGTTATCCACAGAAATTGGGAAAGGTGTTTTCCGGTTTTTTCGTTTCGTTTTCCGGCGCTTTCCGCAATCGCCATCCGCTTATCCACAACGCCGCACCTTTTTCGTGGGGAGCTGTAGTAGCAATTATAGTCGATTAATACAACATATTGGGTCGGGACGCATTTTAAAGTCTATATATAGTGCTTTGCATCAAGGATGTTTGAACTTTTTTTGATGTAGCTCAAAGTAAAAAGCAGAGCGTACGGATGACGGGCGCTACAGCGTTATGTAAATTTTTTAATGAATTTTTTGATTATAAAATCAACAAAAACAACATACTGAAAGGCAAAACCCCGGAATGACCAGTATTACCGGGGCTTAGCGGATACTTACTTCTGTAACCACCAGACGGCCTCAAAAGGCCGTAAAGTCATGGCACAGGGTTGTGCTGAGACTTCTTCGTAGTTATGCATCACAAGCTGCCAGTTTCCGCGCATTTGCCCTGGCTGCCAGGGTTGGATCTCACGGCTAAGGTTGGCAATGACCAGCAAGGTTTGCCCCTTCCATTCACGGCGATAGCACCACAATACAGGGCTGTCTGGCAGCAGATCCTGGTAATTGCCCCATGTCAGGACGGCTTCTTGCTTACGCAGTGCGATTAACTTTTGGTAGGTGTAAAACACCGAGGACTCATCGGCCAGCGCGGCTTCTACGTTGATTTCTTGATAGTTATCGCCCAGGCCAATCCACGGTTCACCCATTGTAAACCCGGCATTATCGCCGTTGCTCCATTGCATTGGCGTGCGACTATTGTCACGGGATTTACTGGCGAGGATTGCCAATAACTCGTCGGCGTCACGCCCATCGTTGCGCAGTTCGGCAAACATATTGAGGCTCTCCACGTCGCGATAGTCAGTAATGCGCGTGAAATGTGGATTAGTCATGCCAATCTCTTCGCCCTGATAGATATATGGCGTTCCCTGCATGCCATGCAGCACCATCGCCAGCATTTTTGCCGCTGGTTCGCGGTAGTCCCCTTCATCACCAAAACGAGAAACAATGCGCGGCTGATCGTGGTTACACCAGAACAAGGCATTCCATGCCACGTTGTGCATTCCTTGTTGCCAGTGGCGGAACAATGCTTTCAACGCCACAAAGTCAGGTTTAGCCAGCGTCCATTTTTCACCACCGGGATAATCGACCTTCAGGTGATGAAAATTAAAGGTCATCGACAATTCACTGCCTGTTAGTGCCGCGTATCGCTGGCAATGCTCAAGGCTGGTGGAGGACATTTCACCCACGGTCATTAAACCGCGAGGCGTAAACACATCGCGGTTCATCTCATGCAAAAACTCGTGTGCTCGTGGCCCGTCGGTGTAGAAGCGACGCCCGTCGCCATCCAGGTCTTCAGGGAAACGCGGGTCTTTGGAGATCAGATTCACCACATCCAGGCGCAACCCGTCGACCCCGCGATCGGCCCAGAACTCACAGACTTTTTTCAGCTCGGCGCGTACCGCCGAATTCTCCCAGTTGAGATCCGCCTGTTCTGGTGCAAAGAGATGCAAATAGTACTGTTCGCTTTCCGCATGCCAGCGCCACGCACTACCGCCAAATTTTGAACGCCAGTTATTCGGTGGCGTTTCTGGTTCACCATCGCGCCAGATATAAAACTGGCGGTAAGGGCTTGCTTTGTTCAGCGCCTCGCGAAACCAGGCATGTTGGGTAGAGGTATGGTTAAACACCATATCGAGAATGATACGAATGCCGCGTGATTTCGCCTGCGTCACCATTTCGTCAAAATCGTCCAGCGTACCGTAAGTGGGATCTATCGCCGTATAGTTCGCTACGTCGTATCCGTTATCGACCTGGGGAGAGACATAAAAGGGGGTTAGCCAGATGGCATCAACGCCCAGTTTATGCAGATAGTCCAGGCGTTGGATAACGCCACGTAAATCGCCGGTGCCGCTGCCCGTGGTGTCCTGAAAACTCTTGGGATAAATCTGGTAGATAACGCCGTTTTGCCACCAGTGGGGAAGATTCGTCATTACGTTATTCCTGCAAATGCGAGGGGGCGCAATTGCGCCCCGAAGAAAATTAAACAATGTCCAGCGTACCCAGGCGGTATTTCCGCTGGTAGATAAATGAGGTGAGTACAATCGGGATGATGATGGCGATAGCCATTGCCAGCGCAAACACTTGCCAATAGATCGGTTGAATAGAGAGAATTCCCGGCAGGCCGCCTACGCCGATGCCATTCGCCATAACGCCGTTCAGACCACATAGCAATCCTGCCAGACCAGAACCAATCATCGCGCACAGCATCGGGAAGCGATATTTCAGGTTGATGCCGTACATTGCAGGCTCAGTGACCCCAAGCCAGGCGGAGATAGCGGCAGGCACGGAGATCTCGCGTTCATTGTTCTTGCGGCTGGAAATGATAATGCCTATCACGGCGGAGCCCTGAGCGATATTCGACAGCGCAATAAGCGGCCACACTGGCGTGCCACCCATGCTTTGAATCATCTGCAAATCTATAGCAAGCGTGGTCTGGTGTACGCCGGTGATCACCAGCGGTGCGTAAAGGAAGCCAAACAATGCCGCACCAATGGGGGCAAAGCTGCCGGTCATCAGGTGACGCACCGCAAAGGCAACGCCATCGCCAATCATGCGACCAAACGGACCAATCAGCGCATGGGCGAGGAACACCGCGAGGATCAGCGAACAGACCGGCACCACCACCAGATAGAGGTAATCCGGCACGATACGCTTAAGGCGAGTTTCTATCACGCCCAGCGCCAGCCCGGCTAACAGTGCCGGAATAACCTGTGCCTGATAGCCCACTTTGGCGATGCTGAACATGCCAAAGTTCCATACTTCCGGTAGCTGCTGCTCGAGCAGATAAGCGTTCATCAACTGTGGAGAAACCAGCGTCACGCCAAGCACGATACCGAGGATCGGCGTGCCGCCCATTTTTTTCACCGCTGACCAGCAAATTCCGACCGGCAGGTAGAAGAAGATCGCTTCACCGATCAACCATAGAAAATCGTAGATCGTTTGCAGGGAAGGGTACATTTGCGCCAGCGTTTGACCGTTGCTCATGGGCAAATCGCCGATCACATTGCGAAAACCGAGGATCAAACCACCACTAATCAACGCGGGCAGCAGCGGGAAGAAGATCTCCGCGAAATGAGAGATCAACTGCTCATGCCATTTCATATTCTGCCGGGCGGCTTTTTTAACCTGCTCTTTATCAACCTGCGCCTGTCCGGTCGTCGCTATCAGCGCTTGATAGTAATCACCCACGTTGGTGCCAATTACCACCTGAAATTGCCCGGCATTGGTGAAACAGCCTTTCACCATGGGGAGTTGCTCAATCTCTTTCGGTCTGGCATTGGCCGGTTGGTTGAGGACAAAGCGCAGGCGAGTAATACAGTGGCTCACCGTCGCAATGTTGCCGCGCCCGCCGACCAGTTCAATCAGCCGATCGAGATCCGTTTGGTTTATTTTGCTCATCATAAGGCCCCATGGCAGATGACATATTTGGTTGGCTGCAGAATATATGGCGGGGGTAAATTTAAAAACGGGAACGTTCCCGAAACGCAGCGAAGATCACAATTTATCGTTCAGGAAACGATCAGGACAGGGTGGCGGGGATGATGATTTGTTGCGGTTCGCTGCGCCCGGTTACCTGCGCAATTAACTGGCTGGCCGCCTGGCGTCCGGCTTCGGCGTAACCTGGGTCAACGGTGACGATCTCCGGATGGAGGAATTTCATTAACGGTGTATTACCGACGCTCGCCAGTTGCAAGGTGTCGATGCGTTGCTCTTGCAAGTATTTACTTGCGCCAAGTGCCAGCGTGTCGGTTGCGCATAGTAACGCGGTAGTTTCAGGGGTAATCACTTTTGCTACGTTCTCATAGCCTTGCTTCATCGCAAGGCCTGGCAGGGCGGCGACGGGATGCAGTTTATGCGCTTTGCAGAACGCCAGGTAGGCTTCGTGACGTCGCTTACCGGTCGTCACGTCACTGTGCGGTACGCCGAGATAACTGATATTACGATGTCCCTGATCATACAGCCGTTGCATCAGGATTTTGATTGCCCCTTCGTCGTCATAACAGACCGAAGCAAAGCCTTTCGCGTCACGTGCCAGCAGAACCAGCGATGACTGCCAGTGGGCTAACATGTCTTCGGTTATGCCGGTAAAACCGAACAGCACTATGCCGTCGATATTACGCCGTTTCAGCACCCCCAAATGTTCGGCAACTAATTGCGGAGAAAACTGACTTTCCATCATGATCGGGTCGTAACCTTGTTCATAGAACGCTGGCAGCATGGTTTGGACGGCGAGATTTTCTGACAACGAATCCAGACGGGTCACGATGATGGCGACGACTTTGTCGCTTTGCCCACGCATAGCGCGTGCGGAGCGGGAAGGGGAAAATCCATGCTGATTCATCACTGCTTCCACGCGCTCGCGCGTGCGCTGACTCACGCCGCTTTCGTTATTCAGCACTCGGGAAACCGTAGATTTCCCCACGCCGCTTAAGCGCGCGATGTCTTTGATGGTCAGCCGATTTTGCATCCTGTTGTCCCGTAATTGCGTTTCATTATTTGAGCCTAACTTTACCCGTGCATTCAGCAATGGGTAAAGTCTGGTTTATCGTTGGTTTAGTTGCCAGTAGGTATTATATCGCCATAAATGCCACGAATATTATTGGATTCTCCTTATTATTTGCGGCGCTTTTTTCACTTACCGGAGGTTATATGGAACCTGATCCCACGCCTCTCCCTCGACGGAGATTAAAACTTTTCCGGTAAGCCCGTCTTTTCACGGCGTTACCGGATGCGTAAGGCCGTGACGTTTTAACGTCCCAGCTCAGCTTTATTACCTTCAGGTAAGGCTTCGCCACGCCTGAAGACATTTCTGCACTGTTTCAGTCAGTGCGGAGGGACTCCTTATGTTTAAAGAAATTTTTACCCGGCTCATTCGCCATTTACCTTCCCGTCTGGTTCATCGCGATCCATTGCCTGGCGCGCAGCAGACAGTGAATACGGCGGTCCCGCCGTCCTTAAGTGCGCATTGCCTGAAAATGGCGGTGATGCCAGAACAGGAATTATGGAAAACGTTCAATACCCATCCGGAAGGGTTAAATCAGGCGGAAGTGGAATCTGCCCGCGAACAACATGGTGAAAATAAATTACCCGCGCAACAACCGTCGCCGTGGTGGGTGCATTTATGGGTCTGCTATCGCAACCCCTTTAATATTTTGCTCACCATTCTCGGTGCTATTTCTTACGCCACGGAAGATTTATTTGCCGCAGGTGTTATCGCGCTAATGGTCGCTATTTCTACGTTGCTGAACTTTATTCAGGAAGCTCGTTCCACCAAAGCGGCAGATGCCCTGAAAGCGATGGTCAGTAATACCGCGACGGTACTGCGCGTAATTAACGATAAAGGTGAAAATGGCTGGCTGGAAATCCCGATAGACCAACTAGTGCCCGGCGATATTATAAAACTGGCGGCGGGGGATATGATCCCGGCAGATTTACGTATCTTGCAGGCGCGGGATCTGTTTGTCGCTCAGGCGTCGTTAACCGGTGAGTCTCTGCCCGTGGAAAAAGCCGCAACCACTCGCCAGCCGGAGCACAGCAATCCGCTGGAGTGCGACACCCTGTGTTTTATGGGCACCACCGTGGTGAGCGGCACGGCACAAGCAATGGTGATTGCTACAGGAGCCAACACCTGGTTTGGTCAACTGGCGGGGCGTGTTAGTGAGCAGGAAAGCGAGCCGAATGCCTTTCAGCAAGGGATTAGCCGCGTCAGTATGCTGCTGATTCGCTTTATGCTGGTGATGGCTCCGGTGGTGTTGCTGATCAACGGTTACACCAAAGGTGACTGGTGGGAAGCGGCACTGTTCGCACTTTCGGTCGCGGTAGGCTTAACGCCAGAAATGTTGCCGATGATTGTCACTTCGACGCTGGCGCGTGGTGCCGTAAAGCTGTCGAAACAGAAAGTGATCGTCAAACATCTGGATGCCATTCAGAACTTTGGCGCTATGGATATTCTGTGCACTGATAAAACCGGCACCCTGACGCAGGATAAAATTGTGCTGGAGAATCATACCGATATCTCCGGTAAAACCAGCGAACGCGTGCTGCATAGCGCGTGGTTGAACAGTCATTATCAGACCGGACTTAAAAACCTGCTTGATACAGCGGTGCTCGAAGGTACGGATGAAGAGTCAGCGCGCTCGCTGGCCAGTCGTTGGCAAAAAATTGATGAGATTCCGTTTGATTTCGAGCGTCGCCGGATGTCGGTGGTAGTGGCAGAGAATACCGAACATCATCAACTGGTTTGCAAAGGCGCATTGCAGGAAATCCTCAATGTGTGTTCGCAGGTGCGTCACAATGGTGAGATTGTGCCGCTTGATGACATCATACTGCGTAAGATTAAGCGCGTTACTGATACGCTGAATCGTCAGGGGCTGCGCGTGGTTGCGGTGGCGACGAAATACCTGCCAGCACGTGAAGGGGATTACCAGCGGGCGGATGAATCCGACCTGATCCTCGAAGGATATATTGCTTTCCTTGATCCGCCGAAAGAGACAACAGCTCCGGCACTGAAGGCATTAAAAGCGAGTGGCATTACCGTGAAAATCCTTACTGGCGACAGCGAGTTAGTGGCGGCGAAAGTGTGCCATGAAGTGGGACTGGACGCGGGAGAGGTGGTCATTGGTAGTGATATTGAAACGCTATCTGACGACGAACTGGCAAATCTTGCACAGCGCACCACGCTGTTTGCTCGCCTGACGCCGATGCATAAAGAACGCATCGTGACCTTGCTAAAGCGCGAAGGGCATGTGGTTGGCTTTATGGGCGATGGTATTAATGATGCGCCCGCCTTACGCGCTGCGGATATCGGCATTTCTGTGGACGGCGCGGTAGATATTGCCCGTGAAGCGGCTGATATCATCCTGCTGGAAAAAAGCCTGATGGTGCTGGAAGAGGGGGTTATTGAGGGACGTCGCACTTTCGCCAACATGCTGAAATACATCAAAATGACGGCGAGCTCTAACTTCGGTAATGTGTTCAGCGTGCTGGTGGCGAGTGCTTTCTTGCCCTTCCTGCCGATGTTGCCGCTACACTTGCTTATTCAAAATCTGCTGTACGATGTGTCACAGGTGGCGATCCCATTTGATAACGTCGACGACGAGCAAATTCAAAAGCCGCAGCGTTGGAATCCGGCGGATCTGGGGCGCTTTATGATCTTCTTCGGACCGATCAGTTCGATCTTCGATATTCTGACGTTTTGCCTGATGTGGTGGGTATTCCATGCCAACACGCCGGAAACGCAAACGCTGTTCCAGTCGGGCTGGTTTGTGGTGGGATTACTATCGCAAACGCTTATTGTGCATATGATCCGTACCCGTCGTGTACCGTTTATTCAGAGCTGTGCATCGTGGCCGTTAATGATCATGACCGTGATTGTGATGATAGTCGGGATCGCATTGCCGTTTTCGCCGTTGGCCAGTTATCTGCAACTGCAGGCGCTGCCGTTAAGCTATTTCCCGTGGCTGGTTGCGATTCTGGCAGGGTATATGACGTTAACCCAGTTGGTGAAAGGGTTCTATAGCCGTCGTTACGGCTGGCAGTAAGCAAGTGATGAAGCTGGCCTGAAATACTCTTTCAGGTCAGTCTGTTACGAAAACACCTGAATAAAAAAATAGATTACTGCAAAAATAAAAAAACAAATAAACGTCCAGCTCAAATTATAAAGGGCGCTATAGCTGTTATTAACAGAACGAGAGAGAAAAATGTCTTCTTTTTTTATATGTCTGGCGGAGATGTTGCGATACAGGCGGATATAATAAACACAATAGAGTAATAAAGGTGGTATTGCCCATCCACCTGTAGGTTTACCAAATATAAGCGTGAGTATAATGACGATAGCAATGAAAAGCAGAAAGACGATCTGTGCTTTAGATTCTATTTTTTTTAATTCGCTTCTGATGCCGTCAGCGTGCTGTTCTTGCCAGCGCCGCAGCGTGTTAACGCTAAATTGATAGTGTTCACAAAGCTCCTTATTAGATGCCCCCTCTTTTGACCGCTGTAAAATTTCAGCAATTTGCTTATCTGTGAAACGGGATTTAGCCATCTTCAACCCTCCGTGGTTGAATCAGATAATCCAGGCGCGAAACCTGGATTATCTTTTTGAAAGAGATTAGCGACGAACAGCGATCGCTTCGATCTCAATCTTCACGTCTTTCGGCAGACGGGCAACTTCAACGCAAGAACGTGCCGGGAAGGTGGCATTGTGCTCGGTGAAGAACGCTTCGTAGGTAGCGTTTACGGTTGCGAAGTCGTTCAGATCTTTCACAAACACGGTGGTTTTAACGATATCGCCCACTTTCAGGCCAGCGGCTTCGACGATAGCTTTTACGTTATCCAGCGACTGACGTGCCTGTGCAGCGACGTCTGCCGGTACTTCGCCGGTTTTCGGGTTTACCGGGATCTGACCGGAGGTAATGATCATATTGCCCAGATCAACGCCCTGTACGTAAGGACCGATAGCTGCCGGTGCATTTTCCGTCGCGATAGTTTTGCTCATGATTTCTCCTTTATTACAGCGGTAAAAAGTCTGGCTCATTATAGGGAGCCAGACTTTTATTACCAACCGCAATTAATTGGCCAGCACCACATTATGGGAAAACTCTTTTTCACAGTATTTGCATTTGAGCGCGATGTCATTGGCGCGTTTTCGCACGGCAAAGCTGGATGAAACCGGTTCGGCATGGCTGATACAGTTGCTGTTCGGGCAGACCAGCACATTGTCGATGCGCTCCGGCAGGCTGGGGCGCGATTTACCCACCACTTCATAGTTGTCGATGCGATTTACTGTGGCTTGTGGTGCATACAAAGCCAGTTGGTCTACCTGATCTTCACTCAAAAAGGTATTTTCGATTTTGATCAGATCTTTACGCCCCATCTCACCAGAAGGCAGGTTCAGACCAATGGTGATGCGCTGATCCGTTTCGGTCAGCTTGAACAGACTCAACAGCTTAAAACCGATCTGGGCGGGGATATGGTCAATTACCGTGCCGCGTTTAATAGCTTCAACCTGCAATTTATTATCGTGTGTCATCTCTATTTCCCCTTACAGTACCAGATCGCGATTCAGAACCAGTGCCAGTAACGCCTGGCGAGCGAAAATCCCGTTGCCTGCTTGCTGGAAGTACCAGGCGTGAGGCGTTTTATCAACATCGGTGGCAATCTCATCAACGCGAGGCAGCGGATGCAGCACTTTCATATTGGCTTTGGCGTTGTGGAGATCGCTGGCGCGAAGAACAAACTGCGCTTTCACGTTGGCGTACTCGGACGGGTCCAGACGCTCTTTTTGCACGCGAGTCATGTACAGGATGTCTACTTCCGCCATCACTTCTTCAATAGAGCTGTGCAGACTCCAGGCGATCCCTTTTTCATCGAGCATATCAAGGATGTATTGCGGCATTGCCAACGCGTCCGGCGCGATGAAGTAAAAACGGTTGCCGTCGAACTTCGCTAACGCCTGAGTCAGGGAGTGAACGGTGCGGCCATATTTCAGGTCACCAACCATTGCGACGTGGAGATTGTCCAGACGCCCCTGGGTTTCCTGAATGGTGAATAAGTCCAGCAAGGTTTGCGTCGGATGTTGGTTGGAGCCATCACCGGCATTCAGTACCGGTACATTGCCGGAAAATTCGGTGGCCAGGCGCGCCGCACCTTCCTGCGGATGACGCATCACTATCGCATCGACGTAAGTGCTGATAACCGAAATGGTATCGGCCAGCGTTTCGCCCTTTTTACCCAGTGATGTATTGGCGCTGTCGGAGAAGCCCACCACGCTGGCACCCAGGCGGTGCATGGAAGTTTCGAAAGAGAGGCGGGTACGGGTAGAGGCTTCGAAGAAACAGCTGGCAATGACTTTGTGCTTCAACAGCTCTGGTTGCGGGTTTGCTTTCAGTTTCGCCGCTGTTGCCAGCACCAGATTAAGGTCATCGCGACTAAGGTCGTTTATGGAAATGATATGTTTCTGATATAGCGGATTAGCCATCTTTTATCTCCTGACGCCTGGGCAAAAAAAAGCCCCTCGATTGAGGGGCTGGGAATGGGTGATCAACGGGAAGAAAAACGGCAGGCCGGCGTCTTTTTTCAGACGCGGTAAGACAAAATGTCGAACACACTGAACCATACATCCTCCCGGCAAATTGTCCGGCATTATACTCATCGTCAGAAGCGGCGCAAGCATTTGATGCAATATTTTGTCAGCGCAAACGGTTTATTTGAATTAAAAGTCAAAGTGTATGCATTTTTATTTGCTATGATTCTGGAGGGGAACGGTCGTTCGGTATCAATAATTGCAGACATTTCCTGCTTTTTTCTTTTTCACTTTCACCCAATCAGATATGCATTTTATTCCATTCATCCGACTTATAGGGCGGAGTGTGAAAACTAACGGCTAAAACTATTGCTTACAGCTCAGGGATGCGCGCTATCACTTTAATTTCAAAATCAAAGCCTGCCAGCCAGGTAACGCCCACCGCCGTCCAGTTTGGATAAGGTGGGGCGCTAAATATTTCATTTTTGACTGTCATGATGTCTTCAAATTGTTTTTCCGGATCGGTATGAAAGCTCGTCACATCAATGATATCGTCAAAAGTGCATCCCGCAGCTGCCAGGGTCGCATGCAAATTATCAAATGCCAGTCTGACTTGTTGCTGAAAATCGGGTTCAGGTGTTCCGTCTTCTCGACTTCCTACTTGCCCGGAAACAAACAGCAAATCGCCGGAACGAATGGCCGCAGAATAACGATGTTCAGCATACAGTGAATGTCGGCCAGCAGGGAAAACAGCGATTCTTTCTACCATTTGGTTATCCTCAAGATTTACGACATGAACAGAAGATTTATATTTACCGGGAGCCGCTTTTAGGGGACGACGTGAGTAAACAAAACCCAGACATCATGGATAATGGCTGGGCTTAATTGAGCGTAGTCGGTTATGCGCCAAACGCGCCATCAATGGTATGCATCGCACCGGTAACAAAACTGGCTTCTGACCCTGCTAACCATGCGACCATACCAGCGACCTCTTCCGGTTGCCCATGTCTTTTGATAGCCATAAAACCATGCAACATATCGCGCATTGGCCCGTTGGCGGGATTCGCGTCGGTATCAATTGGCCCTGGCTGGACGACGTTGATGGTGATCCCACGCGGTCCAAAATCACGGGCCAGCCCGCGCGCCATACCTTGCAGGGCAGATTTACTGGCGGCATAAGCAGCCATGCCTGCAACAGGCATACGATCGCCATTCACGGAGCCGATGATTAAGATGCGCCCGCCTTCGGGCATCTGCCGGGCGGCTTCAACAGAGGCATGGTAAGGAGCATGAATATTGATTTTGAAAAGGCGATCAATATCGTCGGCATTTAATTCCAGGGCATCGCCAAAGACGCCAATACCTGCATTTACCACCAGGATATCCAATGCGCCGCTCTTACGAACGACATCAATGACAGCGTCTCTGTCAGCACTATCTGTGAATACTGCTGTCGCTCCCGTCTCTTGTGCCAGGCGTTCAGCGGCATCTTTCGACCCCGCATAGGTGAATCGTACATTGGCCCCATCGGTGACGAAACGACGTACGATAGCAGCACCGATTCCACGACTGCCACCGAGGATGAGAACTGTCTTACCTGTAAAAGCGCCCATAAGGACTCCTTGATTTATTATGTAACATGCATTACAAAACTGTTTTAACTTTCTGTCAACAAGTTTTGTAATGGTCACTAAAAAACAATCTCGTGTTCCTGGTCGTCCCAGACGTTTCGCTCCTGAGCAGGCAGTCTCTGCGGCAAAAGTGCTTTTTCACCAAAAAAGTTTCGATGCTGTCAGTGTTGCTGAAATCACTGATTATCTTGGTATTAACCCCCCGAGCCTCTACGCGGCTTTTGGCAGTAAGGCTGGGTTATTTAGCCGTGTACTCAATGAATATGTCGGTACGGAAGCTATTCCGCTTGCCGATATTCTTCGTGATGATCGTCCGGTAGGCGAGTGCCTGGTTGAGGTATTAAAAGAAGCGGCGCGCAGATATAGCCAAAACGGCGGCTGCGCTGGCTGTATGGTTCTTGAAGGTATTCATAGTCATGATCCACAAGCGCGTGATATTGCCGTTCAATATTATCACGCCGCAGAAACAACCATTTATGACTATATCGCCAGGCGGCATCCACAAAGCGCACAATGTGTGACTGATTTTATGAGTACCGTGATGTCAGGGCTTTCTGCGAAGGCACGAGAGGGGCACTCCATCGAACAACTCTGTGCAACAGCTGCCCTGGCGGGGGGAGCGATAAAAACTCTTCTCAAGGAGTGATGCTGGCCTTGATCCGAAAGGCGGGAACGCGCCTGCCGATAAGTTGTGATAAGACAATAATTCACGCGTTAAGGCTGGCGGAATTGATCATCTTTTCGTATAACGATAGAAATGAAACATTGTTTTAATTAAGGAGTGGAAAAGATGATCATCGGAAATATTCATAATCTTCAGCCGTGGCTACCCCAGGAGTTACGCCAGGCGATTGAGCATATCAAAGCAAACGTTACGGCAGAAACGCCCAAGGGCAAGCACGATATCGAAGGCAATCGTCTGTTTTATCTTATCTCGGAAGATATGACCGAGCCGTACGAAGCTCGCCGTGCGGAGTACCATGCCCGCTATCTCGACATTCAGATTGTGTTAAAAGGTCAGGAAGGCATGACCTTCAGCACGCAACCTGCAGGCACCCCGGATACCGACTGGTTAGCAGACAAAGACATCGCATTTTTGCCGGAAGGCGTTGATGAGAAAACAGTTATCCTTAATGAAGGTGATTTTGTTGTGTTTTATCCGGGGGAAGTGCATAAACCGCTGTGCGCAGTGGGCGCGCCAGCCCAGGTTCGCAAAGCAGTAGTGAAGATGCTGATGGCGTGATGACTTTTCGCCGTAAATAACTCCAGGTTTACGGCGAGTTTGTGAAAAGAGCGTTTTTTGATATTTTTTTGTGAGTAAAATTTGTAATGCTTAGACGTTCTTATTAACTCAAGGAGTTCGTCATGAGCAAAATATCGCATTCGGATTATTTTCACTACGTTGCTTCCTGCAGGAATTTTAAACCAAAACATGATGTTTTAAATAGCTGGTGTGTGGGAATCAATAATTTTTCCCGTATTGCCGAGGGGCAGCATAACAAAAGAAATATCCTTTCTCCTAAGGCATTTTTGGAGTTTCTGGCATGGATATTTACCTTGGGACATGTAGATTTTAGTGAAAGCCGCAATGAAGCGGGAAGAAAAATGATGGGTAATATAAAATCCTCATCTTATTTAAAAAAAGATGATGGTAGTGAAATAATGCGATTTTACATGAATAATCCTGAAGGGTGGGAAGATGATATACGCCCGGTTATTTTAGAAGTTAGACTTACCCCTCCCTCTGTGAATGGGGCTCGTCAAGGGCGTACAGCCATTATATTTGATGATGTAACAGAATCTGGTAAGTCAATTTTTCGTTTTGAAGGGACGGATTTTGAAACAAAAGATGAGAGTTCATTACTACTGATTACTAATAAAGTTCTGGCGTGTTACCAGCGTGAAATTAACAACGAAATAGCACTTCAGTTAAATAATAACCAGATGAATTGGCAAGCCCAGGACTATAAAGATTTTTTTAAAGATGCCTTGGCTACAACATTGTCAACAATAAAGCAAGAGCATCTGCTAATAATGCCTCATGTATGTAATGAAATTATTCCAGACTTACTGGGCGAAGAAGGCATACTTGAAGAGATAGATAATCTCAGCGCGTCTGACGATGCCTTTACTAATAATAAAAAAAGTAATGATGAAATTAATAAGATCAAAATTGATCTATCGCATATTCTTATTGATTCCTTAGATGATGCGCCGGTTGACCTCTCACCGGTCATCCGTTCGATGTTAGAAACTTTTTTAAAATCGCCATATATGAGTGATGTAAAAATACTGGAGTGGTGTTTTAATAAAAGTATCGAATATTTTAATGCTGCTGCAAAGATAGATTATGCATGCGACGTGATAAAAAATATTAAGTCTGGTTGTGATCAGTCTAAAAGAGCTGAGGCATTATTTTCCCTTCTCGATAAAGAACCCTATAAAAATAGCCGTAAATTACAGGAATTTATTTGGGATAAGTTGGTTGCATATGTCAATGATTTTAACTTAAGCAATCAAGAAAAATCACGCTTAATACTAAAGTTATTTGATGATGTTAAGTTGCTATTTAATGAAGTGCCTGTCAGCATTTTAGTAAATGATATTTTTTTGAAGGGTTTTTTCATGAAGCAACCTGATTTTGCTAAGTGGTACTTCTATCAATTACTTAAGTGTTATGAGGGCGAACAGCTGTATCTTAATGAGTTAGGATATGTTTATGGTGATGAAGAAAAAACAAAAGAAATTGTAAATAAACTTCCGGGTTATGTCGTTAAGATTTTTGAAGAAAAGATGGTTAATGAATTAAAAATTAGAACAAGAATGATGGAAGTCCTCCGGGATGGGAAAATCAATATATATAATTATATTAATGAAAAACAGTTAGAAAAATTAAATCCTCCGGAAAATTTACGAACAGTAATAGAAAAATGGGGGTGGAAGAATAGAACTCACACTGCATAAAATAATATGATGCCGGGATATTTTTTGTATTTCCCGGCATCTTTATAGAGATGTCAATTATTTACTGAGCGTCGCGACCATCACCGCTTTGATGGTATGCATGCGGTTTTCCGCCTGATCAAATACAATGCTGGCGGCAGATTCGAAGACCTCATCAGTCACTTCCATTCCGCCATGTAGGCCAAACTCTTCCGCCATTTTTTTGCCAAGCGTCGTTTGGTCGTCATGAAACGCGGGCAGGCAGTGGAGGAATTTGACCTCCGGGTTACCGGTCAACTGCATCATCTTGCTGTTCACCTGATAATCACGCAGTAATGCAATGCGTTCAGCCCATTTTTCTTTTGCTTCACCCATCGACACCCATACATCGGTATAGATAAAGTCAGCACCTTCAACTCCTTTAGCTACATCTTCCGTCAGCGTAATATTCCCGCCATTTTGTTGTGCCAGGGCGCGGCATTCCGTAACCAGCGCAGCTTCTGGCCAGCACGCCTGTGGCGCGACCAGACGCAAATCCAGACCGGTAAGCGCTGCAGCTTCGAGCATCGAATTGCCCATGTTGTTACGTGCGTCACCTGCATAGACCAGCGTCATTTCGTTGAACGCTTTGCCGGGCAAATGCTCCTGCATGGTGAGGAGATCCGCCAGCAGCTGCGTGGGGTGAAACTCATTGGTCAGGCCGTTCCATACCGGCACGCCAGCGTATTCCGCCAGTGTTTCGACAATCTCCTGACCATAGCCGCGATACTGAATACCGTCATACATGCGACCAAGCACGCGGGCAGTGTCTTTAATCGACTCTTTATGACCAATTTGGCTGCCGCTTGGACCGAGATAAGTAACGCGAGCACCCTGGTCATATGCGGCAACTTCGAAAGAGCATCGGGTACGGGTCGAGTCTTTTTCGAAGATGAGCGCGATGTTTTTACCAGTGAGTTTGGCTTCTTCTTTACCGCTTTTCTTATCGGCTTTCAGCTTCGCGGCTAACTGCAGCAGGCTGTTAAGTTCAGCTGGCGTGAAATCGAGTAATTTCAGGAAATGCTTATGATAAAACCCGGACATAGATCCCTCCTGTGGCTAACGCCTAAATGAATTAAAATTCAATTTATATGTATGGTTATTCATTTGCAAGTCTAAAGCATAAATCTTTATCACAAAGGTGGAGGCAATGTCAGTGGTGTGTGACAATAAGAGTATCGGCAGGACATTAAGAGGAATGAGCCATGGCAAACCCGGAACAACTGGAAGAACAGCGTGAAGAAACACGTTTGATTATTGAAGAATTACTGGAAGATGGCAGCGATCCGGACGCGCTGTACACCATCGAACACCATCTTTCCGCAGACGATCTGGAAACTCTGGAAAAAGCGGCAGTTGAAGCGTTTAAACTCGGTTACGAAGTGACCGATCCAGAAGAGCTGGAAGTTGAAGATGGTGATATCGTGATTTGCTGCGACATCCTCAGCGAGTGCGCGTTGAATGCCGATCTGATCGATGCCCAGGTTGAACAACTGATGACGCTGGCGGAGAAATTTGACGTTGAGTACGACGGTTGGGGCACTTACTTTGAAGATCCTAACGGCGAAGATGGCGACGATGAAGATTTTGTCGATGAAGACGATGACGGAGTTCGCCACTAATTAAGCGTAGCGCATCAGGCCCAGGTAGTTCCTGCAACCTGGTGAATTTGTTGCCCGGATAAGGCATTCATGTCACATCCGGCATAAACAAAACGTACGTTGTTAATGTTCGAATGCCCGCGAGTTGAACACGCGGGCATTTTTTTTTAGAGTTCGCGCAACATCCGCACTTCACAATCGACATGGCCCGTGCAGCCAAGCGCATAGTCGATATGCTCAAAGCCCAAATGCTCATAAAGCGCAATGGCTTCCTTTAAAAAAGCTGTCGTTTCCAGATAGCAGCGTTTGAAACCCATCTCTCGCGCCTGCTCCATCGCCATTAAGGCCAGTTTTTTTGCCAGCCCTTTGCCGCGGATAGCCGGAAGAAAATACATCTTTTGCAGTTCGCAAATGTCCGACTCACTCCCGGTTAATGGCGCTATCCCACCGCCGCCGACCACTTCACCCTCGTACTCAACTACCCAATATGCATGGCCAGGCTGACTATACACTTGATACAGCTCGTCAAGATTCGGATCGGCGACGGTGTAGCCTTTATCAGCGGTAAGACCGTATTCGGCGGATACCTGACGAATGACGCGGGCGATAGCAGGATTATCCTGCAGCGTCAGGCGACGCATTACAGGTGATTGCGGCGCAATGTTATTCATAGTTTAACCCAATAAAAATAAAGTAATTATACATTTGTTTAATACCACTCTCTTCTTACGTGCGCAAGCGACTTATAAAGTAATAAAGTTTTTGCCAGCCTATTACTGATAAGAGTATTGTAACGTGGCAGAACATTTTACTGTCTGTATATATAAGTTATATCAATGGATTTTTTAATTCAGGGATTTTTTATGGCTCAAGTTATTAATGAAATGGATGTTCCGTCCCATTCGTTTGTTTTTCATGGTACAGGTGAGAGGTATTTTCTTATTTGTGTGGTGAATGTGTTGTTAACGATTATAACGTTAGGTATCTATTTACCATGGGCGTTAATGAAATGTAAGCGTTATCTTTATGCTAATATGGAAGTTAACGGACAACGATTTTCTTATGGAATTACCGGTGGGAATGTTTTTGTTAGTTGTCTTGTTTTTGTTTTTTTCTATTTCGCAATCTTAATGACAGTGTCAGCAGATATGCCGCTTGTTGGTTGTGTTTTGACTTTGTTACTGTTGGTTTTGCTTATATTTATGGCAGCAAAAGGACTGCGTCATCAGGCCTTAATGACCAGCCTCAACGGCGTAAGATTTAGTTTTAATTGCTCTATGAAAGGGTTCTGGTGGGTGACCTTTTTCTTGCCGATTTTAATGGCCGTTGGGATGGGGACTGTTTTCTTTATCTCGACAAAGATGCTACATGCCAATAGTTCAAGTAGTGTTATTATATCTATGGTTCTGATGGCAATAGTTGGTATTGTTTCCATTGGTATTTTTAATGGTACTTTATATAGTCTGGTAATGAGTTTTCTCTGGAGCAATACCAGTTTCGGTATACATCGTTTCAAGGTGAAATTAGATACTACGTATTGTATAAAATATGCCATTCTCGCATTTTTAGCTTTATTGCCTTTTCTCGCTGTTGCTGGTTATATTATCTTCGATCAAATATTAAATGCGTATGATAGTTCTGTATATGCAAATGATGACATTGAGAATTTACAGCAATTTATGGAAATGCAACGTAAAATGATAATCGCGCAGTTAATCTATTATTTTGGGATTGCTGTTAGCACCAGTTATTTAACGGTGTCGTTGCGAAACCATTTTATGAGCAACCTGTCACTGAATGATGGGCGTATTCGTTTTCGCTCAACTTTAACGTACCACGGTATGCTTTATCGCATGTGTGCGTTGGTGGTGATATCCGGGATTACGGGCGGTCTGGCTTATCCACTGTTGAAAATATGGATGATTGACTGGCAGGCAAAAAATACGTATTTGCTGGGCGATTTGGATGACCTTCCTTTAATTAATAAAGAAGAACAACCAGATAAAGGCTTCTTAGCCAGTATTTCTCGGGGAGTTATGCCTTCTTTACCATTTCTGTAAGAGATAAAAAAGGCCGGAGCATGCGCCGGCCTTCGTTTTCATCACTGTGTTGATTACAGCGCAGCGATAACCGCCTGCTGTTCAATCAGCTTGGCTTTCGCTTCTGCATAGCCTTCCAGCTTCTCACGCTCTTTCGCGATGACCGCTTCCGGTGCGCGGGCGACAAAGCCTTCGTTCGCCAGTTTGTTCTCGATACGGCTGATTTCACCTTCAATCTTCGCCACTTCTTTCGCCAGACGCGCCAGCTCATCTTCTTTGTTGATGAGGCCAGCCATCGGGATCAGCAGCTCTGCACCGTCGATGATCTTCGTAACGGAAACCGGACCTTTGTCATCGGCAGGCAGCACGGTGATACTTTCCAGACGCGCCAGCGTTTGCAGGAAGCCACGGTTTTCATTTACGCGACGTTCTGCATCCGCGCTGCAACCACGAAGCAACAGTTCCAGCGGTTTGCCCGGCGCGATGTTCATTTCTGCACGGATGTTACGTACCGCAACGATCGCCTGTTTCAGCCATTCGGTGTCGGCCAGTGCGGCTTCATCAACCTGAGATGCATCGTACTGCGGGAACGGCTGCAGCATGATGGTGTCGGCAGTGATACCGCAAATTACTTTCACACGCTGCCAGATGGTTTCGGTGATGAACGGAATGATCGGATGCGCGAGGCGCAGCAGACCTTCCAGTACAGTCACCAGCGTATGGCGAGTACCGCACAGTTCGGCTTCTGTTCCACCGTTCATTACCGGCTTGGTCAGCTCCAGATACCAGTCACAGAACTGGTTCCAGGTGAACTCATACAAAATGCCTGCGGCGATATCGAAGCGGAAGCTGTCCAGCGCTTCGCGGTACGCTTTGATGGTCTGGTTGAACTCCGCCAGAATCCAGCGGTCCGCCAGCGACAGCGTCATTTCGCCGCCGTTGAAGCCGCAATCCTGACCTTCTGTGTTCATCAGCACAAAGCGGCTGGCGTTCCACAGCTTGTTACAGAAGTTACGGTAGCCTTCCAGACGCTTCATATCCCAGTTGATGTCACGACCGGTAGAAGCCAGCGCCGCCAGGGTGAAGCGCAGCGCGTCAGTACCGTGCGGCTCAATGCCGTTCGGGAACTGCTTCTCGGTGCGCTTACGGATTTTGTCCGCCAGCTGCGGCTGCATCATATTACCGGTACGTTTTTCCAGCAGTTCCGGCAGCGAAATACCGTCAACCATATCCAGCGGGTCGATAACGTTACCCTTGGATTTGGACATCTTCTGGCCTTCGTCATCACGAATCAGGCCGGTCATGTAAACGGTGTGGAACGGCACCTGCGGTTTGCCATTTTCATCTTTGATGAAGTGCATGGTCATCATGATCATGCGGGCAATCCAGAAGAAGATGATGTCGAAGCCGGATACCATCACGCTGGTTGGGTGGAACTGGCGCAGTGCGTCGGTGTTTTCCGGCCAGCCGAGCGTGGAGAAGGTCCACAGCGCGGAGGAGAACCAGGTGTCGAGAACGTCTTCGTCCTGACGCAGGGCAACGTCGGCACCGAGGTTATTTTCTTTACGCACTTCGTCTTCGTTGCGGCCAACATAAACGTTACCCGCGTCGTCGTACCATGCCGGGATACGGTGACCCCACCACAGCTGACGAGAGATACACCAGTCCTGAATATCGCGCATCCAGGAGAAGTACATGTTTTCGTACTGCTTCGGTACGAACTGAATGTCGCCGTTCTCAACCGCTTCAACTGCCGGTTTCGCCAGTACATCGGCACGCACGTACCACTGGTCGGTCAGCATCGGTTCGATAACTACGCCGCCACGGTCGCCGTAAGGAACGGTCAGGTCGTGCGGTTTAATTTCTTCCAGCAGGCCGAGTGCATCAACCGCAGCAACGACGGCTTTACGCGCGGCAAAACGCTCCAGTTTCTGGAACTCTGCCGGGATCTCGCTGGAATAAACGTCAGATTCGTTACCTTTGGTATCGAACACCTGGGCGCTTTCACGGATATCGCCGTCAAAGGTCAGGATGTTGATCATCGGCAGGGCGTGACGTTTACCGACTTCATAGTCGTTAAAGTCGTGCGCCGGAGTGATCTTCACGCAGCCGGTGCCTTTTTCCATATCGGCGTGTTCGTCGCCAACAATCGGAATACGACGGTTAACCAGCGGCAGAATGACATATTTGCCAATCAGATCTTTGTAACGCGGATCTTCCGGGTTAACGGCTACGCCGGTATCGCCCAGTAGGGTTTCCGGACGGGTAGTCGCAACCACCAGATAATCTTTACCATCTGCGGTTTTCGCGCCGTCAGCCAGCGGATAGCGGATGTGCCACATCGAACCTTTCGATTCGCGGTTTTCCACTTCCAGGTCAGAGATAGCGGTGCGCAGTTTCGGGTCCCAGTTTACCAGGCGCTTGCCACGGTAAATCAGGTCTTCTTTATACAGACGAACGAAAACTTCTTTCACCGCATTGGACAGACCTTCGTCCATGGTGAAGCGTTCACGCTCCCAGTCCACGGAGTTGCCGAGACGGCGCATCTGACGGGTAATGGTGCCGCCGGATTCCGCTTTCCATTCCCAGATTTTGTCGATGAAAGCTTCGCGGCCGTAGTCGTGACGGGTTTTACCTTCTTCTGCGGCAATCTTGCGCTCAACGACCATCTGGGTAGCGATCCCTGCGTGGTCAGTACCGACCTGCCACAGGGTGTTTTTGCCCTGCATGCGCTGATAGCGGATCATGGTATCCATGATGGTTTGCTGGAAGGCGTGACCCATATGCAAACTGCCGGTGACGTTCGGCGGCGGGATCATGATGCAGAAACTTTCCTGGCTTTCATCGCCATTAGGCTTAAAGTAGCCCTGCTTTTCCCAGTGCTCGTAAAGCGGCTGTTCGATATCTTGTGGGTTGTATGTCTTTTCCATTATTTCCAGGTTGCCGTATTCAGGTTGAAACCAGCCACGCGGTAGGCTTTATAGCGTTCGCGCGCCAGTTGTTTCAGAGAATCTTCATAAGGAACGAAGTCTACCACTTCTGTGAAAGCGGTGGCAAAATCTGCAAAGCTTGTTCGCAGACTAATCAATATATCGCGCGGGCTGCTGCTGCGTTTTTGCGGCCAGGCGATCTCCACCGGCGCGCCGCCGCGCGGTCCTTCTCCCGCTAAATTATGCGGAACAAAGCTTTCTGCCGGACGCGCCCACAGGGCTTCATCCAGTCGGTAAGCCTGCTTTTCATCTTCACAGGCGATGAGTACGCGCTTACCACTGCGCCAACGTTCTGCGGCAATTTCACACACCAGTTGCTCAACGGCGCTTAAGCCATCGACGGTTGTGTCATTGTCCAGAAGGTAGAACGTCGCGTTTTTCATAAATGGGGCTTCTTGTGGTGGATTTAAATACACATCAGATAAACGCCGAATTGCCTGATGCGACGCTGTCGCGTCTTATCAGGCCTATGGGTCCGGTACTCTGTGTAGGTCGGATAAGGCATTCACGCCGCATCCGACAATAACAACATTGCCAGATGCGACGCTGTCGCGTCTTATCAGGCCTACGGGTCCGGTGCTCTGTGTAGGTCGGATAAGGCGTTCACGCCGCATCCGACAATAACAACACAGCCTGATGCAATTACTCTTCGCCGTTAAACCCGGCGCGGTTTAACAGGAACTGTGCCAGCAACGCCACCGGGCGACCGGTTGCGCCTTTCGCCTTACCAGAACGCCAGGCGGTACCGGCGATATCCAGGTGTGCCCAGTTGTACTTACGGGTAAAGCGCGACAGGAAGCAACCTGCGGTAATCGCCCCGCCAGGACGACCGCCAATGTTCGCCATATCGGCAAAATTGGACTCCAGCTGTTCCTGATACTCGTCACCCAGCGGCAAACGCCATGCGCGGTCACCGGATTGTTCAGACGCGGCAATCAGCTCATGGGCCAGTGGGTTATGGTTCGCCATCAGGCCGGTAATGTGATGACCCAGCGCGATAACGCAGGCACCGGTCAACGTCGCCACATCAATCACCGCTTCCGGCTCAAAACGCTCAACGTAAGTTAACACGTCGCACAGTACCAGACGGCCTTCGGCGTCGGTGTTCAGCACTTCAACGGTTTGACCGGACATGGTGGTTAACACATCGCCCGGACGATAGGCACGTCCGCCAGGCATGTTTTCGCAGCCTGCCAGCACGCCAATAACGTTAATCGGCAGTTGCAGCTCCGCGACCATACGCATCACGCCGTAAACCGCCGCCGCGCCGCACATATCGTACTTCATCTCATCCATGCCTTCTGAAGGCTTGATGGAGATACCGCCGGAGTCGAAGGTTAAACCTTTACCCACCAGCACGATTGGGCGAGCATCTTCCGACGCGTTGCCTTTGTACTCAATCACCGACATCAGCGATTCGTTCTGCGAACCCTGACCGACCGCCAGATAGGAATGCATCCCCAGCTCTTTCATCTGCTGTTCGCCGATAACGCGGGTGATGACATTCTTGCTGTAGCTGTCAGCCAGCTGGCGCGCCTGAGAGGCGAGATAAGCGGCGTTACAGATATTCGGCGGCATATTACCGAGATCTTTCGCTGCTTTTATCCCGGCGGCAATCGCCAGACCGTGCTGGATCGCGCGCTCACCGCTAGTCAGTTCACGGCGGGTCGGCACGTTGAACACCATCTTACGCAGCGGGCGACGCGGTTCGCTCTTATTCGTTTTCAACTGATCGAAACTGTAGAGCGTCTCTTTTGCTGTCTCGACAGCTTGACGCACTTTCCAGTAGTTGTTACGGCCTTTAACGTGCAGTTCAGTCAGAAAGCAGACCGCTTCCATCGAGCCAGTATCATTCAGCGTATTAATGGTTTTCTGAATAACCTGCTTGTACTGACGCTCATCCAGTTCACGTTCTTTGCCGCAACCAATAAGGAGAATTCGTTCGGAAAGTACATTCGGAACATGGTGCAGCAACAGTGTCTGCCCCGGTTTTCCTTCCAGTTCGCCCCGACGCAGCAGGGCGCTGATGTACCCATCGCTGATTTTATCGAGCTGTTCTGCAATCGGAGAAAGGCGACGTGGTTCGAAGACGCCCACGACGATGCAGGCACTCCGCTGTTTCTCCGGGCTACCGCTTTTTACACTAAACTCCATGCACTACGCTCCTGAATCTTAAAGACAACGGCGGTGGCTACAGATAGAATTGCAAGCTTTCGTAACTCATGTCCGCTGTTGCGATGACTTCGTGTTAATCTTAACGTTATTACGGCATTGGCACGTCAGAACAAAATCTGAGAGGTGAATCCGTTGAGTATAATTATCTTAGCGACGATTTCGACGACTCAAGAGAATAAATGACGTTTAAGCCATGAAACAAGCTAAAATCCTGCAAAAGACGAGTTTTTACGGGCGTATTTAAAGTGATAATCATAAGATATCTGGTGCGGGAGACGCTCAAAAGCCAGCTGGCGATACTCTTCATCTTGCTTTTGATCTTCTTCTGTCAAAAGTTAGTGAGGATCCTCGGCGCAGCGGTTGACGGCGATATTCCGGCGAATCTGGTGCTCTCCCTTCTCGGGTTGGGCGTGCCGGAAATGGCGCAGCTTATCCTGCCATTAAGCCTGTTCCTCGGGCTGCTGATGACGCTGGGCAAACTGTATACCGAAAGTGAAATTACGGTAATGCATGCCTGCGGCTTGAGCAAAGCGGTTCTGGTGAAAGCGGCAATGATCCTTGCGGTATTCACGGCAATCGTCGCGGCGGTTAACGTGATGTGGGCGGGACCGTGGTCATCGCGTCATCAGGATGAAGTGTTAGCAGAAGCGAAAGCGAACCCTGGCATGGCGGCGCTGGCGCAAGGGCAATTCCAGCAAGCGACTAATGGCAGCTCGGTGCTGTTCATCGAAAGCGTTGACGGCAGCGATTTCAAAGATGTGTTCCTCGCGCAAATTCGACCAAAAGGTAATGCACGTCCTTCTGTGGTGGTGGCCGATTCCGGACATTTAACCCAGCTGCGTGACGGCTCCCAGGTCGTCACTCTCAACCAGGGAACGCGCTTCGAAGGCACTGCACTGTTACGCGATTTCCGCATTACGGACTTCCAGGATTATCAGGCGATCATTGGTCACCAGGCGGTGGCGCTCGACCCGAACGATACCGACCAGATGGACATGCGCACATTGTGGAACACTGACACCGATCGTGCCCGCGCAGAACTGAACTGGCGTATCACGCTGGTATTCACCGTGTTTATGATGGCGCTTATGGTCGTTCCGCTGAGCGTGGTTAACCCGCGTCAGGGGCGCGTACTGTCGATGCTGCCAGCCATGCTGCTGTATCTGTTGTTCTTCCTGATCCAGACCTCCCTGAAATCGAACGGCGGTAAAGGTAAGCTGGACCCGACGCTGTGGATGTGGACCGTAAACCTGATTTATCTGGCTTTGGCGATTGTTCTCAACCTTTGGGACACCGTGCCGGTCCGCCGCCTGCGCGCCAGTTTTTCGCGTAAAGGAGCAGTGTGATGCAACCTTTTGGCGTACTTGACCGCTATATCGGTAAAACTATTTTCACCACCATCATGATGACGCTGTTCATGCTGGTGTCGCTGTCGGGCATTATCAAGTTTGTCGATCAGCTGAAAAAAGCCGGGCAGGGGAGTTACGACGCGTTAGGCGCAGGAATGTATACTTTGCTGAGCGTGCCGAAAGATGTGCAAATCTTCTTCCCGATGGCGGCCCTGCTGGGCGCATTACTTGGGTTGGGGATGCTGGCACAGCGCAGCGAACTGGTGGTCATGCAGGCTTCTGGTTTTACCCGTATGCAGGTGGCGCTGTCGGTGATGAAAACCGCCATTCCGCTGGTCTTGTTGACGATGGCGATTGGCGAATGGGTCGCACCGCAGGGTGAGCAGATGGCGCGTAACTACCGCGCGCAGGCGATGTACGGTGGCTCGTTGCTCTCTACCCAGCAAGGTTTATGGGCAAAAGATGGCAACAACTTCGTCTACATTGAGCGGGTTAAAGGTGACGAAGAGTTAGGTGGCATCAGTATCTATGCCTTTAATGAGAATCGTCGTCTGCAATCTGTACGCTATGCCGCTACCGCGAAGTTTGACCCGGAACATAAAGTCTGGCGTCTGTCGCAGGTTGATGAATCTGATCTGACCAATCCGAAACAGATCACTGGTTCACAGACGGTGAGCGGTACCTGGAAAACCAACCTCACGCCGGACAAACTGGGCGTGGTGGCACTGGACCCGGATGCCCTCTCCATCAGTGGTTTGCACAACTATGTGAAGTATCTGAAGTCGAGCGGTCAGGATGCCGGACGTTATCAGCTCAACATGTGGAGCAAAATCTTCCAGCCGCTATCCGTGGCGGTGATGATGCTGATGGCGCTGTCGTTTATCTTTGGCCCACTGCGTAGCGTACCGATGGGCGTGCGTGTGGTCACCGGTATCAGCTTCGGTTTTGTCTTCTACGTACTGGACCAGATCTTCGGCCCGCTGACGTTGGTTTACGGCATCCCGCCGATTATCGGCGCGTTGCTGCCAAGCGCCAGCTTCTTCTTAATCAGCCTGTGGCTGTTAATGAGAAAATCGTAACCTGATGAACGAATAAAGGGAGCGAAAGCTCCCTTTATTATTGTTAGCAAAGTGTGCTTTGTTCATGCCTGCAAAATCATGCAAATTCAATATATTGCAGTGGTGTAGGTATGATAAGACGCGCCAGCGTCGCATCAGGCAAAGACAAATCGCACCTGGCTTACCTTTTTCTTCCCCCCAGCAAACTCCCCAACATCCCGCGTACAATCTGATTCGTCACCTGGCGGGCGGCGCTTTTCGCCATTGTCTGCACCACTCCATCTTTCTTCCCGCCGCGCGGTCCGGTAGTGCCAAACAAAATATCCTTCAATCCACCAAGAATACCGTCATCCACCGCCACCTCTTTCCCTTTCGCGGGAGGATTATTTTGCTGCTCGGTACTGGCCTGAAAGCCTTTTTGCAACATCTCATAGGCGGATTCCCGGTCCACGTCATCCTCGTACTTGCCATACACCGGGGAGTGATTAATCAGGCCGTTACGCTCATCTTCCGTCACCGGCCCCATTCGCGAACAAGGCGCGATAACCATCGCCCGTTCCACCACTGAAGGACTTCCTTTCACATCGAGAAACGAGATTAACGCCTCGCCGGTCCCCAGTTCCTGGATTGCCTTTTCGGTATCAAACGCCGGATTGGCCCGCATGGTTTGCGCTGCCGCTTTTACCGCTTTCTGATCTTTAGGCGTAAAAGCACGCAAAGCATGTTGAACACGATTACCGAGCTGCCCGAGCACATTATCCGGAATATCCGACGGGTTTTGCGAAACGAACCAGACCCCAACGCCTTTTGAGCGAATAAGCCTTATCACCTGCTCAATCTTATCCAGCAGTACCTGCGGTGCATCGTTAAACAGCAGATGTGCTTCGTCGAAGAAAAACACCAGTTTCGGTTTTTCCAGATCGCCTACTTCCGGCAATTGTTCATACAACTCTGAAAGCATCCACAGCAGGCTGGCGGCATACAGTTTCGGCATCTGGTAGAGCTTCTCGGCGCTGAGGATATTGATAACCCCTTTACCATTGGCATCGGTGCGCATCCAGTCTTTGATATCCAGCATCGGCTCACCAAAGAAGTGTGCTGCGCCTTGTTGTTCCAGCGATAACAGCCCGCGCTGGATGGCACCAACCGATGCGCTACTGATATTACCGTACTGATTCTGGAAGGATTTGGCGTTATCGCCGATGTACTGGGTAATCGCCCGCAAATCTTTAAAGTCGAGCAGCAACAATCCCTGATCGTCCGCAATGCGGAAGATAATATTCAGCACGCCAGATTGCACATCGTTGAGATTCAACAGTCGCGCCAGCAGCAGCGGCCCCAGGTCTGAAACCGTCGCCCGCACCGGATGGCCTTTCTCGCCAAAGATATCCCACACCACCACCGGATTAGCATGTGATTGCCAGTCATTGACGCCGATATTTTTAAGCCTTGCGAGCAGTTTTTCCGAAGATGTACCTTCCTCCGCTACTCCCGTTAAATCACCTTTCACATCGGCCATAAACACCGGAACACCGATTTCCGACAATGACTCTGCCAGTTTTTGCAGCGTAACGGTTTTACCCGTCCCCGTTGCGCCAGTAATCAGCCCGTGACGGTTAGCCATTCCCGGCAGTAAAAACAGTTCTGTGTCCGGCGTGCGGGCAATTAACAGGGGTTCGCTCATGAGATTTCCTCCAGTTTCCTGCCTGGAGTATAGGCAACGTCCGGCAAAGAGAATACGTGTAATGAAGAGAAAATAACCTAAAGCGTGTTACCGTGATAAATCTGATACCCGAGGTCAACAGTGTTGTGGTTGTGATCGTTATTTTTAATTTTGCTCAGCAACATTTGGGCGGCCATCCGACCAATATCAAAACGGGGAGTAATTACGCTGGCGAGGCTTGGGATCATTTGCCTGCCAATCTCCAGCCCATGAAAACCCGCAATGGAAATTTGTTCTGGCACGGCGAGGTTTCGCTCGCGGCACAGCAGAAGCGCACCCATCGCAATATCGTCATTGGTGCAAAATACACCGTCTAAATCCGGGTTTGCGCTAAGGGCATCACGCATTAATTGCATTCCTAAATGAATGGATGAGATGGCGCGTGGATTCATGCGTAACGGGGAAAGATTATGCAGCATCATCGCATCGCAATACCCCTGATAACGCTGTTCATCGCGGGTGTCATCTTTGGAACCGAGATACAGAATTTTGCGCCTGACTCGCTTATCCAGCATGGTACACACCATGTCAAAAGCGGCCTGCCGATTATCAAAACCGACCTCCATATCCAGCCGTTCTCCCTGTACATCCATCAATTCCACGACCGGAATGGTGGCTGAACGCAGAAATTTCACCGTCCTGATGGTGTGATATTTTTCCGAAAGAATAATCCCGTCAATGTTATAAGAGAGCAGGTTAATCACCGACTCTTCTTCGGAATCGCGATCGTAATTGTAATTAGCAATAAGGGTCTGATAATTATGCTCAGAGGTGACGGATTCTATTCCCGCGAGAATGTCAGCGAAGAGTTGATTTTGAAATGACGGAATCAAGATACCGAGGGTATAACTTTGTGCATTCAACAACATGCCGGGAGCGCGATTAGGGATATAATTGATCTCTTCCATAATTTTGGCGATGCGCTCGCCTGTTTCCTTTGCCACCTTTTTCGGCGAGCGGATATAACGACTCACGGTCATTTTTGTTACGCCAGCCAGCGTAGCGATATCCTGTAAAGAAATTCTGTGATTGCGCATAACTTCTCCCAACGTCGGGGGAATCTTCAATCTTCCCCCGAAACTACATCACAATATTTTATTCTTTCAGTGCAATACGGCGTTAATGGCTAACACGCCCAGCAAACCCATAATAGAAATAAGGGTTTCCATCACCGTCCAGGTACGCAACGTTTCACCAACCGTCAGATTAAAATACCCTTTAAATAGCCAGAAACCAGGGTCGTTTACGTGTGACGCGATCACGCTGCCCGCACCGGTTGCCAGTACCATTAAAGCGGGATCGGCATGGGTAACGTTGATAATCGGCAACACCACACCCGCGGTGGTAATGGCCGCGACGGTGGCAGAGCCCAGAGCGATACGCAACAGCGCCGCAACAGTCCAGCACATCAATAACGGCGAAAGCGTAGTTCCGGTCATTAAGTGTGAAATATACTGCCCGACACCGCTATCTACTAATACCTGCTTAAACGCGCCGCCGCCAGCGATAATAAACACAATCATCGCGATAGCGCCTATAGAATCCCCAATGATATCCATGATTTGCTCGATGGTGCGTCCATTACGTCGGCCCAGTGTGAAAATCGCAATAACAATGGCAATAAACAGCGCAACGGCAGGGTTACCGACAAATTCAAAGAAGAGGCGCACGGTGTTAGTTTTCGGTAACGTAATTTCACAAACGGCGGCGATAGCCATCAGGATGACCGGGATCACGGCAGCGAAAATACTGTTCCAGAAGGAGGGCATCTCCTCTTCGCTAAACAGATGAGGATTAAATAAGCCTTCCGGTGGTGCTTTCTCAAAGCGAGTTAGCAGTTTAGAAAACAGCGGTCCTGCGACAATAACTGTCGGAATGGTAATGATAAATCCATACAGTAGAGTCGTTCCGAGATTAGCCTCAAAGATAGTCGCGATGGCAGTAGGACCAGGATGTGGCGGCAGAAAACAGTGGGTTACAGAGAGCGCTGCTACCATTGGTACGCCAACATACAACAGGGGTAATCCTGATGATGCTACGATGGTAAATACCAACGGCAACAGCAGGACAAAGCCCACTTCAAAAAACATGGCGAGGCCCACAACCAGACCGGTGATCACTAGCGCCCATTGCACGCGTTTTTTACCAAAAGTAGCAATCAGCGTAGTGGCGATACGTTGTGCCGCGCCCGTATCAGAAATCAGCTTGCCTAACATGGCCCCGAAACCGAGGATCATTGCCAGCCCGCCGAGCGTGCTGCCGATACCATTTTGTATAGAGTGCAGGACGGCCTGTGCATCCATCCCTTCGGCAAATCCGACGACGGCAGCTACCAGAACGAGGGCAATAAAGCCGTTAACTTTAAAGCCGATCATCAGGATAAGAAGCAGCGCGACGCCTGCCGCAATAATGATTAATGGCATAGTCTTTATCTCTTATTAGTGCCAGAAAAGCAGCGCTTTCGCGCTGCACGCAGGGTAGTGGCTGTTAAACAGCCACCAACATGCCGCCATCAACAAACAACAGGTGGCCGTTTACGAAATCAGAGGCTTTTGAAGAAAGGAATACCGCAGCACCAATCAGTTCCTGCGGATCGCCCCAGCGTGCGGCGGGGGTCCGTTTGCACAACCAGGCGGTGAAGGCTTCGTCCTCAACCAGTGCTTTAGTCATTTCTGTTTTGAAATAGCCCGGCGCAATACCGTTGACCTGAATATTGTGGCGCGCCAGCTCGACGCACATGCCGCGGGTGAGCATTTTTACCGCTCCTTTCGATGCGGCATAAGGGGTGATGGTGTCACGTCCCAGTTCGCTTTGCATCGAGCAAATATTAATAACTTTACCCGCCTTGCGTTCAACCATGTGACGAGTTACCGCTTGCGACACCAGGAACACGGCGGTCTGGTTTACTGCGATCACATCATTCCACTCTTGTTCAGGGAACTCAGTAAAAGGATGACGGCGCTGGATACCGGCGTTATTCACCAGCACATCAATGGGGCCGATGTCCTTTTCGATATGTTCAACGGCGGTATCAATTTCATGTTTATGGGTAACATTAAAAGGTGCGGCAACGGCCCGAATACCCTCCTGGCGGAGTTTTTCTACAGCAAGTTCTGCGCGTTCGGCAGTAATATCATTAATAATTATTTGTGCGCCATATTTACCCAGGCCGGTTGCCAGTAAAAAGCCAATGCCCTGTGCTGAACCGGTAATCAAGATATTTTTTCCTGCCAGTGAAAATAGATCGTTCATTGTATTATTCCTTTATTTATCTCTTAGAAAACAAGCTGGACTTTTGCTGCCTGGGTTTTATCACCGGCGAAACGTAGCGCCTCTTCCAGGTCAGTGAAGGGATATTCAGCACTCAGTAAAGGCAGTGGATTGATAACGCCATTCGCCAGCCATGACACTGCGGTATTAAATTCGCTGGTAAAACGGAAAGAGCCTTTGAGTGAAATCTCCTTACCAATCAACGTCATCATTGGGAATTCTGCCATCGCGCCTCCCATACCTACCTGCACCATTACGCCGCGTGCACGAGTGACCTCCAGACAGGTATTCACTGATGAAGGATGACCGGACACTTCAAAGCTGACATCGAAATAGCCTTTTTCCGCTTTCCAGTGATCCATGTCGTCGTTTTGTGGGTTTACGAGCACATCCGCCCCCATCTCTTTGGCCAGCAAAAGGGAACGGGGACTCACATCGGCACAGACAATTTCCGAGGCCCCCAGTGTTTTCACAGCACTGACAATCAGGCAGCCAATGGGCCCAACACCGGAAATAAATACTCGCTTGCCCTGTAACTCGCCGGCCTGATGTGCGGCATGAATCGCGACGGCTAAAGGTTCGGCAAAAGCCATAACCTTTTCGTCAGCTTTGGCCGGATAAGGGACACATTGCGACGTTTCGACCATTTTATAACGGGTAAAGCCACCATCAACATGAGGGAAATACATGGCACTGCCAAAAAAACGCATCTCTGTACACTGATTCTCGTTATGTTCAATGCAGTATTTGCAGTGACCGCAAGGTTTAGACGGATTAATGGCTACCGTTTGCCCTTCATGTAATTCTGATGAGTCGCTATGAATAACTTTACCGATAACTTCATGACCTAACACCATCGGTGCCTTTATCATGAAATTACCTACTTTTCCTTCCTGATAATAATGTAAATCGGAACCGCAAATTCCACCTCGGGTTATTTGTACTAATGTTCCATTATTATTCCAATCTATCGTCTGCTCGGTAACGGCAACAGTTTTCTTGCCCGCAACAACGCAGGACTGTGTTTTCACTTGCATAAATTCCTCACTGGTCAGGTAGACACCTCGGAAGCATTTAAGCGGTTTTAATTGTCATTATTTGTGATGAAGATCACGTCAGAAAATTGTTACATTACTATGTTACGCATAACGTGATGTGCCTTGTAATTCTTATCAACAGAAATAAAAAAACGTGAAATTATTATGCCGCCAGGCGTAGTATCGCCGCAGGTAAGATGATTCAGGAGATTTTAAATGGCGGGTGAAAGCTTTATTTTGATGGGCGTATCAGGGAGTGGTAAAACATTAATTGGTAGCAAGGTTGCCGCGTTATTGTCTGCGAAATTTATTGATGGTGACGATCTTCATCCAGCCAAAAATATAGATAAAATGTCGCAAGGCATTCCATTATCTGATGAAGATCGACTTCCCTGGCTGGAACGCTTAAATGATGCTTCATACAGTCTTTATAAAAAGAATGAAACAGGATTTATTGTCTGTTCATCATTAAAAAAACAGTATCGTGATATTTTACGCAAGGGTAGCCCCCATGTTCATTTCCTCTGGTTAGATGGCGATTATGAAACTATTCTCGCGCGAATGCAGCGTCGGGCTGGGCATTTTATGCCGGTAGCGTTACTAAAAAGTCAGTTTGAGGCGCTGGAGCGACCACAAGCAGATGAACAGGATATTGTGCGCATTGATATCAACCATGATATTGCCAATGTCACCGAACAATGTCGGCAGGCTGTGCTGGCGATAAGACAAAACAGAATATGTGCGAAAGAGGGCAGCGCCTCAGATCAGCGCTGCGAATGATTTTCAAAAATCTGCTTTCAACACCACGCGGTAGCGCGCTTTACCATCGCGTACATGCTGAATGGCGTCGTTAATTTTCGACATCGGGAACAGTTCGGTAGTCGGCGCAACCTTGCTGCGGGCGGCAAAGCGCATCAGCTTACGCAGCTCATGAGGTGTACCGGTTGCTGAACCAGAGACGCTGCGGTCGCCCGCAATTAACGTAAAGGCCGGAACAGACAGCGGCGTGAGGACCGCGCCGACTGTATGGAAATTACCGCCATACGTCAGCGCCTCAAAATAAGGCTGCCAGTCGAGGCTGACGTTGACGGTGTTGATAATGAGATCAAACTGCCCCGCCAGAGCCTTCAGTGCCTGCGGATCGCGGCTATTCACCACTTTATCGGCACCCATCGCCAGCACCTCCTGCTCTTTCGCCGGATTCGAACTAAAGGCCGTCACCTCGCATCCCATTGCGTGCAGAAGTTTTATAGCGATATGCCCCAGCCCGCCAATACCAATTACCCCAACGCGGCTGGTGGCAGTGATATGGTGCATCAACAGTGGTTTAAAGACCGTGATACCGCCGCACAACAGTGGCCCGGCAGATTCAATGTCGATATTTTCTGGCAGTGGAATCACCCATTGCCAGTCCGCACGCAACTTCTCAGCAAAGCCGCCACGATTCATAATCGTCGGCACCGCACCTTGCTCACAGTTGATCTGATTACCGCTAATACAGGCGTCGCAGTGACCACAGCTACGCGCCGTCCAGCCAATCCCGACACGCTGACCGACCTGCAAACCTTTATCCTGCGCGGCGCTCCCGAGCGCCACCACGCGCCCAATCACCTCATGCCCGGCAACCAGCGGATACTGTGAAAATCCCCATTCGTTGTCGATCATCGACAGATCGGAATGGCAGATCCCGCAGTAATCCACCTGCACTTCGACATCTTGTGGTTTCAGTTCACCGGGATCGTACTCATAAACTTCCAGTTTGCCGCCAGCCTCTTTTGCGGCATAGCTTTTTATCATCGACATATTTTTGTCCTTCTCTGGTGTTGTCTGGGAAGTGTAGAGCATGGTAGGGCGGGGTGCCTGGAGTGTGACAAAGGTTACACATCACGGTATGCAATGCTGAAAATTTCAGCACTTAGCGAGGTGCGAGCAAGCTGGCGCTTGCATGGTGGCGTGCGACAGGTATAATCCACAACGTTTTCCGCATACCTCTTCAGTGCCGAAGTGGCGAAATCGGTAGACGCAGTTGATTCAAAATCAACCGTAGAAATACGTGCCGGTTCGAGTCCGGCCTTCGGCACCAAAAGTATGTAAATAGACCTCAACTGAGGTCTTTTTTTATGCCTGAAATCCGCGCCACACAAGGCTTTTCCAGCTTTTCTCCTCAACTGAAGTCAACCTGACTCAACCCACATCAACAGGCTTGTGAGTATACTAATGAGTATATTTGCCGATTCGATATTGCTTGTATACTCACGAGATACCAATGGAAGGAAGACCATTATGGCCCTAACGGATACTAAAGTTCGCTCTGCGAAACCTGAGGAGAAAGAGTATTCACTTGTTGACGGCGACGGCATGTCCTTACTTGTAAAACCTGGCGGTTCAAAGTATTGGCGATTTCGTTTCCGTTTTGGTGGTAAACAACATTTGATGGCGTTCGGCGTTTACCCGGAAGTTTCGCTGGCGGATGCCAGGAAGAAAAGGGAAGAGGCCAGAAAGCTGGTAGCTGCTGGTATCGATCCTCGTGAGCATAAGCGTGCTGTGAAAGAAGAGCAGGCGAAAGAGATTATTACTTTCGAGAAGGTTGCCAAAGAGTGGCTCGTAACCAACCAAAAATGGTCGGAAGATCATGCTAATCGTGTAAAAAAGAGCCTGGAGGACAATATCTTCCCGGCAATTGGTGCTCGCAATATTGCTGAACTGGGCACCCGCGATCTGTTAATTCCTATTAAAGCCGTGGAGAAATCCGGGCGTCTTGAAGTGGCTTCCCGCCTTCAACAGCGCACCACGGCCATCATGCGTTATGCAGTGCAAAGCGGGTTAATTGATTACAATCCGGCGCAAGAGATGGCGGGGGCGGTTGCTTCCAGTAATCGACAGCATCGTCCGGCGCTGGAGTTAAAGCGCATCCCTGAGTTACTTGAGAAAATAGACAGCTATACCGGCAGGCCGCTAACTCGCTGGGCAACGGAACTTACTCTGCTTATCTTTATTCGGTCCAGTGAGCTGCGTTTTGCTCGCTGGTCAGAGATCGATTTTGAAACATCAATGTGGACCATCCCTCCTGAGCGAGAACCGATTCCCGGCGTGAAACATTCTCAGCGAGGAACAAAGATGCGTACACCTCATCTGGTGCCGCTTTCAAAGCAGGCGCTAGCGATCCTGAAGCAGATAAAACAGTTCTGTGGCGAACATGAGCTGATTTTTATTGGCGATCACGATCCGCGTAAGCCCATGAGCGAGAACACGGTAAACAGTGCGCTACGGGTGATGGGTTATGACACTAAGGTTGAAGTTTGCGGCCACGGCTTCCGCACAATGGCCTGTAGTTCGTTAATTGAGTCAGGACTATGGTCGAAGGATGCGGTGGAAAGGCAGATGAGCCATATGGAACGCAATTCGGTGAGGGCGGCGTATATCCATAAAGCGGAACATCTGGATGAGCGCAAGCTGATGTTGCAGTGGTGGGCGGATTTTCTGGATGCGAATCGGGAGAGAGCGATTACGCCGTTTGACTATGCGAAGATCAACCGGGGGAATGGCGAGTGAGTTGAATGCTATATCGGTTTAATTAAAGTTAATCGGCTAGCCTTAATGGGATGGCTGGTTGGTCATTTTTCCCAATGGCATTATCACCAAGAGCAATACATTCATTGATTTTATCGGCAAGAGCGATCCACGAATTCTTTTAATAAGTGGATAATTAATAAGATTACTGAGCTCTACGCTCAATTAGTCATGGATGCTATTGTATAAACGGTTGAGTACAAAACACTATTGCCGCTAGTGTGAATCCCCAGGGTAGATTCAGATGTATCATCTAATGTAAACTACAAGGGTACAGGAGAAAGTACCCCTTGCTCTTTATTCATTCAACACAAAAAAAGACCTTCAATTGAGTGTTTGTCACTATTCTATTTAAGTATCATGCTTAATTTTCTTCAATCTTTTGATATAATTGATCGTTGAAAAAAACACTTTCCGAAATAAGATGGCACATCTTATTAATGTACGCACAATAAAACCACATGTTTTTAGAAGGATGAATTTAACTCTATGTTTCTCAGTTATGAGACGATTCTCTACATTACCTATTTTTGTCATTACATTGGCAATTTTCCCACCAATAAAAAAAGACATAGCAATAAACCACATCCATCTATAATGAGGGGCATTTTTACTTAAGGATAAACGAGCTTGTTCTTTTAATAAAACTTGGCGGTACCTTAATAATGATGTGGTTACACACTCATTGGCGACAGCGAAACGGTCTGACATGTCTGTTTTATATTTTCCCTCTTGAATGGCATTGCAGTAAGCTGGGGGTGGGGTCTGACACCATCGAGAAGGTGATGGCAATTGTGTTATTGTTTTGGAAAGAGATTTATTTGGGCATAGTTTTTTATTGAAGTCTTGGAATTCCTGTCTGATTTTATCTGGAGATACTTGATTGCTATAGTACTCAGGAATTCGGTAGAAGGTGTCAAGATTTTCAGGTATTACATATTCAATAACAGATGATTTTGTACTAGCAATATTTTCTAGCGTTTCTTGAATGTACGATGCCCACTGACAAGATGACATATCGGTAAGCCCGTTATTGTCACACATGCGGCTGTAGTCTTTCACCTGAAAAAGAAGGTATTTGGCTGCATCATTAATTTCCGTAATTGTTTTCTCATATGCGGTTTTACCGACAGTCACCTCTCTGTCTGATACCCAGAAAATACCGTTACCAACTGCTGTCAGTATTAGGAAAATATCTGTCCACTGTCTGAATTTCTCTCCTGTAGCAAAAATATCACTAATGATTACTGCCAAAACCCAACCACTCAATAGCCCTATGAAGCTAAGACTTCCGAGTCCAGCTGCGTTACCCGTTGCACCTGTACCTCCTATTTCATAGGTCAATGGCAACCACTGGATAGCAGGAAGAAGGTGACAGAGCGATAACAGGCCAGGGGTTATAAGAAGAACAAAACAAATGATGAGTCCCTTTTTTCTGGCAAGTATCCATGAGCTCAAGAAAACAAAGGGTAATAATAAGATAAAGAGCTCAAGAAAACATCCTCCTAAGACTACAGCAACTTTATTGGGAGACCAGTAACTGCTCAAAAGAGCACCCTGTGCGTTCATTTCTACAAAGTTGGTACTAATCACACCCATCCCATCCAGTGTTTGCAATAAAGCGTATCCAGCGCTATAGCAAAGCATTATGTAGGGATAAAAGAATAGGATCATAATTTACTCTCTTTTCTTGCTTTTTCCATCATTTTTATAGCATATTCAATTCGTTGTTTAATATTGCTAAAGTCGAATGTTGTCAATTTTTCGTCCTATTTAGAACCAATAACAACTAAATCTGCTATCGTTGTTTTCTTGATAAATAAGGCCGTACTGCCAAGTAGCTTAAGGCCTTCTTCATTAATTTTACTTACTCTAAGCCCTGGTTGAACAATAACAACTTGGAATTTAAGAGGTGTGATTCTGGAGCGCTCTTTCATAGCAGCAAGGTCTTTTATAGTGCCTTTCAGAAAGCGAGAATGACCACGCGATCGCCACTGTTCCTCGCGACGCTTAATGTGGTGGTATAAATAGGAAAGATTCAGGTGTTTCCAACGAATGCATCTCTGTGCCTGCCCACATACTTCGTAAAGGTCTTTAAGTCTGGCTCCTGCTTCTTCTGAACCTGAATATTTGCAATGGATTAAGGAGAGAACAATACAGTCATCAACTATTCTCAACCCCACTAAATCTGCTGACTCACCTTTCCCATCATCATTAATAATGACATCGTAATTATCTTTAATTTCACAGTACCAACGCCATTGGATGGATGATGGATCACGAAAATAGCCCATTGATTCCACTCGAACATCAGTTCCATTCCAATCAAAAGCTACAATTTCGTCTTTGTCATAAAGGCCAATATTTTGGCTTACATGAACTATATGAGCGTTGTAAGAAAATGAGCCATCGGAGTAATGAATCATTACTGGATCAATTTCCATATATTCTGATAATGATACAGGTTCAGATTCACCACGCTGTACAAAGACTTCAGGGCCGGAAATCAACTGATAGACATAACCTTTTGCTGTAGTACTACCTGTAAGACATAATTTATATTCAGATGAAGTTTCATCTGTAGAAAAAATGAGCCGCACATTGCCATCGTCAAACTTTCCAGCAGTCTTCACCTCTACTAAATATAAGTGAGCTGATATAGCATCAAAATGAAAAATAACTTTATCTTCGAACGCAGTAAGCAAATGCTCACCCCATTGAGCTGATATTGGATATTCATGATAGGGTTCAAGTAATGGAACAGGGCGTAAAAAGTTACGCGTAAGATTGTTTGGATCTGGTTCCGAACTAAAAATTTTGTCCCAGGCTTTCTTAACCCAGTTGCACCAATCAGCAATGCTGCCACCTTTTTGTGGTGACCAGACTTTACCTTTGCGTTGCGAGCATCCCCAGATTACACGGTTTCCGGATTCATAACCTAATGCAGCAATATTGCTTAAGCTTGATTGAGACGCTTCAATTAATGATAGCCCCTCAGTGACATTTGGGCCAAAGTATTGGGTAAAGCTGATTGCTCCAATTTGGGATGCGCCTAAATTTCTTGCCAAAGGATATTCAATACCATTAAATACATTAAAGACTTTTTCACCACTGACAACTTCAAATTTATCATCACAAATAGCACTGACTAGATGCTCAACTCGAAATGCATTATAGTCATTTGAGAATACAAACAAGGCGGATCTGTCTTGATCCCAATGAGCAATTAGAATTTTATAATTGGTATCTTTAAGATCTTTGTAGTTTCCCCACCGGACTGAAGTTGCCTGGATAGCTAGCACAACAAGCAAATTCTCATCTTCTGCTATTGCATGCCAGGATTCATCGAATCTGGGCAGCTTTTCCTTGTATCTTTCAGGCTCCCAATTGTCACAGTATGTTTGAAATAACATGACAGAGCAGCTTGGCTCAAGATTCCAGAGCGAAATCTGATCGTGTAAATCACCTTTTCTTTTTAAGGCATCCACGACTTCTTGCAATCTAATCTCTCTCGCAATTCGTCCTTCAGAGAGTCTCCTTAATACATTATCCCAATCGGCATCTGTTGAATATAGATGCTGTAATTCACCTTCAACATTAGGGTCTGCAACATTCATGACTACACTGGCTTGACCGATTTTTTTTGCTTTATTGACACGAGTAAAACGGCCAATGAACTGCAAAGTTACTGCAAGAGACTTATGATGATCATGCAAAGCGGCAATTTTCAGGTTGGGTAGATCATAGCCTTCTCCCAACATGTCTACGCAAATAACGATTCTTGATTGTCTTGATAATAATTTATCAAGACGTTTTTTTATTTCCGTTTTAGGATAATCAGAATGAACAACGATTGGATTAAAGTTCGGTACAGTTTTCTGATAAATAGTCAGTATTTCTTCTGCTCGCTGCTTATTGCTAGTACGGGCCATAAGCAAATGATCAAGGCCATTATTTAAGTCTTTACGCAGTTGACCAATAGCTGTCTCTGCGATTGCATGATCCATAAGATCAGAGTAATACTCTTCTACAGGCAGCAAATTTACATTTGTAAAATAGCCTGCTCGTTGGGCTTCCCCCATAGTGTAATTATAGATAATTTTCCCACCAAGGGACTTCTTATCATTCCTAAAGGGGGTAGCTGTAAACTGCACAACACGTTTGTCTTTAAATCGTTCGCGAATTGTCTGCCATGATGAGGCTGAGATATGATGAGCCTCATCAACAAAAAGATGGCTACATGACTCGCAAAGTGCATTTAATGCTGTTTCGGAGCATGCAGACAAAACACTGGTCGTAGCAACCAAGACATTTGATTCACAAGTTAATTGCTCAGCTTCTTCCGCTACCTGAATTCCCTTCTTAATAATAGCGACATTAGGGAGTGCAATGTTAGGCGGAACGACTGTTAACTCTGGCAAACATCCCAACTCAATGAATTTTTTGGATATTTGTGTTCGGAGAGAGTCAGATGGGACTATGAGCAAAATTCGCTCGCATCGCTGGTATATCATGGTAGCCAGCATTGTTTCCGTTTTTCCCGTTCCAGTGGGCAGTACGACAGTAGCCGGTTCTACCTGCAAATCAGTAGCGAAATAGCCTGCAATTGCATGAAGTGCACCCAGTTGGGGTTTTCTGAGACCAGGAGAATAGCGCTCTGGATCGTCCTCTCTAAACTGAAATTGATGATGCCATTGTTCATTAATTTCATCAGATGAAGTGCTAAATACCTGCTCTGGAAATTGCTCCCAGCTTAACTCAGTATCTTCTCGCCATTTTTCGAATGTAAATGGTTCCTTAGCTTTAAGGGAAGCTACACCATCTGCGCATTTCCCCCTAGAATTTGGATCTTTCAGATAGATACAGTCTAGAGGAGGCTTTAGACCCGTAACAAGTTCAAAATATCCTTGGAAACGTGCATTTCTTACTTGAGCCGATACTGTTGTTGATCGGCAAAGTAATTTATGAACATAATTCCCCCCCACTTTTCTTAAAGGGGCAGCTTTCGCGGGCAAGGTAAATTTAATTGTTAACAGGTCAAATAAGTCCATATGTACTTACCTCTTAAGATGTCCTGAAAAAGCCTGCTGACTTAACTTAGAGAAGAGGGCGTCGCTATCAATATCGCCTGACGCCATTTTATTTAAGCTATTGTTGATTATTGATACAATCGAATGAAAATTAACCATGAGTTCGTCGGGCGGAATTAGAACTTCAAAATTTTTAAGTTCAACAGGAGAGATATGTGGCACCGTTGTTTCTGTTGGGCAGCAATGCTTTTCGAAAGCTGGCGATTTAATACAACTGTAAATATAGTTTGTGTAAGATTCGCAACGAGGTCGTAACCTAGCTACACGCTGAACTAAGTACGTTTCTCGCTGATTTTCAGGGAATATGCATACTTTTAACCCGCTTGATATCCACGGACGGTCCATAGCAAGGATAATATCACCTGCCTTAATTAAATAATTATCTAGTTTTTCCAGTTTGTTTTTTGGCCAGAATTTTGTATCAGCCCAATCTAAATATCCCGTAAGCGTATTTGCCCCTCTGCAAAGCCGTACCGCTTCAGACGAATCACTAATGTACTCATTACTTTTGAATGCAAAACCTGTAATGACATCTGCCAATTCAGTAATGGGGGATTTTTTAAATTTTTTTGGATTTTCAACAGGGTCACCAAACATCTCCAAAAATGTAGCACGCAAAAAATCATCAGCCAGTTTGATAGTTTGTTCTCGTTTTTTGCGTATGGCATCAGATAAATCAAGAACAGAAGCAATTTTCACTTGCTCATTTAAAGAGGGTAAATATATTTTTAGCTTTGCTAAGTCATCCTTATTAAACCCAGCTTGAGCGGCTCGAGTAGAAACATTTTTTATAAATTCTTGAAATACTACACTGTTTAAAAAATGCCATAAAAATCTCTTGTTTATTTTTTTTAAATCAGGGATGGCTTTAACCAAAGCAACGTTATATGCTCCTGATAACCCAGAGAGAATTTTTCCAATAGATGCTCCATATCTACCTATTAGAATATCATCGTCATTACATTTTTTCAGAGTATGCCTATCCTTAATATAAACAGTTTTATCCTCTCTTTTAAAATCTTGGATTTGTAAAAGCCTTATATATCCATCTTTTTTTTCATAAACAAACTCGTCCTTTGGAGGCTGAGTTCCTCCTTGGATATCACATACTTCAATAAAGGAATATTCTTTCCTGCTCACAGCATCCCCTCCAGCTCATCCAAATCCGCCAGAATCTCTTTTTCCAGATCCTTCAACCGTTTCAATATCACCTTAGGATCTTCATACTCCTCCGCCTGATACACCACCTCTTTATAACGATTGATAGAGAGATCGTATTTCTGCGCAGCAATATCCGCTTTCGGCACCACAAACGCCGCCTGCGTGCGATCTTTAAAATCAACGCCAGCATCAATCCCTTCTGGGTACTGCTGTTTCAGCAACGAGGCTAACTTCTCACCCATAAAGTTATCAACCGGTAGCCCGCGTAAAGTACGGTAATGCTTCCAACTTGCCAGCAGATGCGGCAGATCGTTCTCTTTTATCGGGTTACGCTTGTCATCTAGGCTGTAGCCGTCATTTTGTAGATCGTAGAACCAGACCTCATCCGTTTGACCGCCTTTGGTAAAAATCAGGATCGCCGTCGCCACGCCAGCGTAAGGTTTAAATACGCCGGAAGGCAGATTGATCACCGCTTCCAGTTGGTTATCTTCCACCAGCGTTTTGCGAAGTGACTGGTGCGCCTTACTGGAGCCAAACAGCACGCCCTGCGGCACGATAGTGGCACTGCGTCCGCCAACTTTCAGCATTTGCAGAATACGTGCCAGGAACAGCAGCTCAGTTTTCTTGGTTTTCACCATTGCCGACAGCGTGGAGTCGATATCTTCCTCGTCCAGTGAACCGGTAAACGGCGGGTTTGCCAGAATCAGGTTGAAAGCGTTTTTACTGGCCTGCGGGAAGTTTGTGCTAAAACTCTGGCTCATGGTGTCCTGATAGTGGATATCAGGCGCTTCCACACCGTGCATAATCAGGTTCATAGCGGCGATACGCAGCATGGTGGTGTCAAAGTCGTAACCGTGGAACATATTGTTATCTACATGGTTACGCCACGGTGTCAGCAGATCGCCGGTAAAGATTTTTTGTTCTTCCAGCTCGCCACGTTCGTTGGTGCCAATCTCGGTATGAATGGATTCCAGCGAGCTGTACTTCTCCAGCAGATATTCATAGCTGGTTGCCAGAAAACCACCGGTGCCACAGGCTGGATCGCAAATCGTCTCGCCGCGGGCCGGGTTCGGTTCCATCATTTCAACCATTGTGCGGATAATGTGGCGCGGCGTGCGGAACTGGCCGTTGATTCCGGCAGTGGTCAGCTTGCTTAACAGGTATTCGTAAAGGTCGCCTTTGGTATCGCCGCGATCCAATGGCAGGTTTTTGATCACCTCAACCGCTTTGGTAAGCAATGACGGCTTAACAATCTCCAGACGAGCATCTTTCATAAAGTTGCCCAGCAGCGTCACCTTCGATGCATCGGCCTGGCCGAGCTGACGAAAATGCTGGAATACGCCATCGCGCACCACTTCCATCATCTCATCCGAGCCAAGATTGCTATAGTGACTGAAACGGAACTCCTGCTGTTCTGGCGTAAAACGCGGTTTAAAATCAATACCCGCGATTTGTTTACGCTTCTCGTCGCGTTGTTCCTGAGTATCCAGCATCCGGGAATACATTAGATAGGTGATCTGTTCGATTACGGTCAGCGGGTTAGTGATACCACCCACCCAGAAATCTTCCCATAGTCCGTCGATTTTACTTTTTAAGTCACCAGTGATCATTGTTAGCGTTTATATCCTGTTTTAAATACAAAAGCCCCGCTGCCGGGGCTTGTCATGCGTGTATTATACCGTCGCTGCGTCGGTCACAACACCCAGCTCTTCGACTATCTTTTGCAAGCGGGCGATCTGCTCTATATCAGGGAACACACCGGTAACGCCTTCGTTGTGGATATGCGTAAAAGGCTGTTCAAAGAGCTGCCGCATTTCAATGGTGCCGTAATCGCGAATGTGGTTTTTCAGCAATGACAGGAAGCGCAGTTGTTGGCTGGTCAGACTGTTATCAGCGGCGAACTGGGCAAAGCGCACTTCCACCGCGTCGCTGTCCATCCCGATGATGGTACGCAAAAGTTTATCCAGGCTGGCAGTTGCCTGCGGATAGAACTCTTTCAGCGCACGAATATCAACGTTGGGGTTCTGGATCAGCACAAGCTTCGCCAGCTCATCCAGCTCGTTTTGCGTGACTGGCTCGCCGCTGCGGATTTTCTTCAGCACCGGATTTTGCTGGAACAGCGGCTCCAGTGCCCCCTGAACCTGCTGGCGATAGAGTTTGAAATCAATCGAGCGGATATTAGTTTTGCGGGTTTCTGTCTGGATGAGGTTCGCATCTTCGGTAATATCCACCTGTATCGAACCAAATTTTGGCGTCGCGTCTTTTTCCATCAGGTGCATGATCCCACGCAGATGAATGCGAATATCCTCCAGCTCTTCCAGGCTGGCTTGCTTCCACCAGCCTAGATCACGAAGCTGATTGATTCGTTGTCCCTGTTGCTGCACCTGCGCCAAATGCGGCGGCAGGCGCTCCACTTTTTCGACGATGACCGGCCAGAGCACATCCAGCTCTTCCGGGTTGGTATAACGGGCAGTTTGCGCCGCCAGAATATCCATATCGAAACGCATAGCATCGCTTTGCCCGCGCACGTCCAGCCACTGCATCAGCGGGGCCAGAATAGATAGCAGATCCTGCTGTGTTTTCGGAGAAAGCTGGCGCAGCACCTTTTCATCACTGTACTGCGCTTTTTGCTGCCACTTTTCCTGTACGGCAATCGACTTTTCATCCAGTGCGTTGATTTGCTCGCGAAGCTGGTGAGCAACTAAATCCACCGCCTGTTTGTCGAATTTACGCTGCGCAGCGGCCCCCAGCATAACCCACGCTTCGAAGCGTTTTTGCGCAAGCGATTTTGTCGCTGTGACTTCGGCCTCTTCGGTATGCAGTTCGTGATACTCAAAATTGCCCCAGTGATCGAAAATGCGGAATTTCTGTTTATCCAGCGGTTTGCCGTTATCGTCGTAACCGTACAACCCCGGACAGAGGCGCGTACCACGGCCAATCATCTGCCAGAACTTCACTTTTGATTTGACCGGTTTGGCAAAGACCAGATTCACAATTTCCGGGACATCAATACCGGTATCGAGCATGTCAACGGAGATAGCGATGGTTAGCTCTTTGTTAGTGCTTTCATCCAGCCCTTTAAAATCATCAATCAGTTGCTCGGCGCGGGGATCGTAGTTGTCGATGACCTGGCAGAAGCGTCCGGCAAACTGCGGATACATATCGTCGAACAATTCATTCAACAGCAGCGCGTGTTTGTGGTTACGGGCGAAAATGATGGTTTTACCAGGCAACTGGCCGTCCCGATCTTTCAGGCCATTTTCCATCAGGTTACGCAGGATATAGCGGTTGGTGTCTTTGTTGTAGATCGCCTCATCCAGCGCCTTACCATCAAACTCCAGCGTATTGGGATCTATGCCTTGTTCTTCCAGTTCGCGGATTTGTGCGTCGCTTAATTTCTCCCGTTTGATGCCTTCGCGCAGGAATTCTGTGGTGTGCGTGACAACCTCATAGGGAACCAGATTGTTATCGGCGATGGCATCTTCCAGGCTGTAGTTGGCGGTAGGAATACGTCCTTCACAACCAAACAGGCCGAAAGTGGTTTTACTCACCATGTCAATCGGCGTGGCCGTCAGGCCAATCTGGAGGGCATCAAAATACTTAAACAGATCGCCGTAGACGTTGTAGATAGAGCGGTGGGATTCATCGGCGATAATCAAATCGAAATAACCGACATCGAAATGGTCCATGATTTTCATCATACCGGGATAGGTGGCAATGTAGATCCTGGCGTTCTGCCTGTCTGCTTTTTTCGATTTCCCGACCACATACAGCGGCTCATTGGTGAATTGATTAAAGGCATTCGCCGCCTGTTTACGTAGTTCCTTGCGGTCGCAAAGAAACAGGACGCGTTTTACCCAGCGGGCATCAATCATCAGTTTGCTCAGTGCAATAGCCACGCGGGTTTTACCTGTACCGGTAGCCTGAACAATCAACGACTGGCGATACTTGTTGGTGAAACGTTCGCTGACGCGGGCAATGGTTTCAAGCTGATATAGACGTCCGGCAACTGCTTTGCCTTCATTGTCCTTAACGTGCGGCACGCTGTTGAGCGGCAGACGGGTTTCACGCTGCTGAATAAGATATTGCAGGCTTTCCTTGCTGTAGAAGCCAAATACCCGACGCGGCGGATAACCATGAGTTTTATGGTCATCCCACAGCCAGATATCGTAGCCGTTGGTGTAGAAGATGACCGGATGCTGACCATATTCTTTTTCCAGCCAGTCTGCATACAGCCGAGCCTGAATTCGTCCTTGCTCGGCATTGACGCTGGTTTTTTTTGCTTCCACCACCGCCAGCGGTTTGTGTGCCTCATCCCACAAGACATAGTCCGCATAACCGTCACCGGTCGCAGTAGGTTGTTCTTTAACTGGGTGTTCCTGCGTAACCTGATCGGTATTATTAAGTTCTTCGCCTACATTCCAGTCAGCAGCAAGCAGGCGAGAGTCAATCAGGCGACGGCGGGTTTCCGCTTCATCAATAGAGAGAATATCGGCAACATGCTGGTTACGCGCTCTGGCTTCATTCAGGCGTTGAGTGAGGTGTTCGGCCTTTTCCTGTTCTTGTTGTAGTGCGCGTTGTAGCGCCAGTTCGCGCTCACGGCTTTCATCCTGAGCCTTGATTGCATCTTCCAGACGTTTTTCATCTGCACGACCTGAAGATGGTGTTAATGGAGGGAGAGTGAATTTGGGGCAGTCATCAACATTACCGTGGGCGTAGCGAACATACAGCCAAATTCCCAACAAATACGCTTCTTTGAGCAGCCAGTAAGTATCTTTAGCTTTGATACGTCCGCCGTGCGCGGCACGGTTGCCATGGATACGCAGCGCATCCATTTTCATGATGATGGCTTCCGGCATCATGCTGGTAAAGACATCAGCATTCATTAAATCGTAAAGATTAGCCTTAATACCTTCCGGCAACCGCTCCTGACGATACAACCAGCGCACCATCAATTCGGTGTAGTTGCGCAGCTTGACCAGACAGCTTTCCGGATCGGAGTGAACATAGCGTTCCGCCATGCACGCGAGTTCAGCCAGTTCCGGCCACTGGCTGCGCAACATTTCAAAATTGAGAGACTGCTCCATCAATCATCGCCTTATGTTGTGGATACAACAGAAATTCTGAAAAGAATATCACACTAATTTGGCCGACGAAGTGAGTCGGATGGCATATGGTGGTGATGTGTTTAACGACATAATAGCTCTAACGGCCAGAACCTTGGTTTTCGCCCATCAATGGGCGTCTTCAGCCATGGCTACTCAAGGGATACCTTGCTTACTAACGAGGGTATGGCTGATCATCTATGGGATATGTTTTTTGAGCCAATAAAACACCGGGCTCGTTAACATAGCCTGGGCGTTACTCCGTAATACTTGTCTATTTATTGGCTTATAAATATTTTCAGCACTAAATCATTTTAGTAAGTAGCAGATATCTTTTCCCGGCTAACACAAAATACGACAGGTCGTGTCGTATTTTGATGGCGCTTTTACCAAAGATTGTGATTAGTTCATTTTATTTCAATGAATTAATCAACGCTTCGCTTCTTCGCCATTTTTTCTATCCACTCCCCTTTGGTACGACATAATGTGTCGTACCTGTACGGCATAATCTCCCGTATCAATACCATGATATTTGGGAGAACAGGACTGTCCCCACTATGAAAACACAGCATGATCATTATGACCGTCTGTCGGTCAGGCTATCAGTCATTATTACCCGCTTACTGGCTGGCGAATCTCTGGAGCTTAAAGCGTTAGCTGATGAATTTGGTGTCTCAGAACGCACCCTACAGAGGGATTTTCAGCAACGCCTGATCCATCTGGATCTCGAACATTCCAGCGGAAGCTACCGACTTACCCGCCGAACGGGCCGGGAGCACTCACCCAACACATTTGCGTTCATCCGTAATTCCGGGATTTCAGGGATTATTCCGGCTCAGAATCGCAGGTTAATTCGACTGATTACCAGTAACTCCGGAAGCTCACCGTGCCTTATAGGGCATGGAGGGCTGCCATCTCCAGTTACACAAACCGCCTGTTTTCTGAAACTGGCGGAAGCTATCCGCGACTACCGCGCCGTTACATTATTGGTTAACGGTAAAAGCTACGAAGCAGTAGCTCCCCGCCGTCTGATATTTCAGTCCAAAAACTGGTTTCTTGTTGCTACCCGCACCAGAAATTTACAGGTGTTTCGGATGGAAGACGTTAACGCCGTAACCGTTCTGGATACCTCTTTCCGCAGAAAGCCTGAACTTGATGCTCTGACTGCCAGTGAAGAGTTCATTTCAGCCCTCCCTCACTTTCGTTTCATAAGTGACGTAATTCAGACCTTCAGAGAGTAACAGACAACGTTCATTTCAAATTAAAAAGGAGACATCGTATGGATGACCCGGTAAAGGGCGAAGGCCGGATGATTACTGATGCCAGTGGCGTCACCATAAGGGAAGGCGGGATTTTTGGAATGTGGGGCAATATATTTCCAGAACGTAATGGTAGCAACGAGCAAAAAGGTGATAGCACACCGCACATACCCGACATCAGAGATATTCTTGATATTTTCCCTCAGCCACTGCGGGAAAAGCTGTTGAACAAAATCAGTGAAGCCATCGACTATGAACCCGTGATTGGTGTCATGGGAAAAACAGGCGCGGGGAAAAGCAGCGTATGTAATGCGCTGTTTAAAGGGGAAGTTTGTGCAGTTAGCGACGTTGAGGCATGTACTCGAGAAGTTCAGGAATTGCGTATACGCTTCGGCAAACGTTCGCTAAAGATCATTGATATACCTGGTGTCGGTGAGAATGCCCGGCGGGATAAGGAGTATGAAGATTTATACCGCAATTTGCTTCCCTCCCTGGATCTTATCCTGTGGGTAATAAAAGGAGACGATCGGGCCTTTTCTGCGGATGAGCATTTCTACAACAATGTTCTGCTCCCTGCTGGTGGGGGTGAGCGCGTTTTATTCGTCCTTAACCAGGTTGATAAAATTGAGCCATTCCGCGAGTGGGATACTCATCTGCATCAGCCATCTCCTGCACAGCGCATCAACATCGAAAAGAAAGAAGCCTACATTACTGAACGATTTGGTTTTACGCACTATCCGGTGACACCTGTCTCCGCCGATGAGGGCTACAACATTCTTCGTCTGGTAGAGACTATTATTCGGGCTTTGCCTGATCGGGCTAAAAGTAGCACGGCTTCGCAGGTTAAGGATGAGTTCAAAACCGACGAAGTAAAGACGGAAGCAAAAAACGGCTTTGGCAGCGTAATCTCCGGGATACTCGACGACGTTATTGATTCTTTTCCGTTACCAAAGCCTGTCAAAGAGCTTACCCGAAAGGGGAAAGACAAACTTATCGAGTGGGCTGGTAATGCCTGTGACCATTTTTTTGGATAGGGAAAGTGCTTAATGAAACCAATCATTATACCTGTATTGTTTGTATCTTTATTTGCATTCCACCCTGCTTATGCTGTCGGGGCCTATGACCTGCAATGTCTGCTTGATAACGGTGAGCAAATGACACTCAGCCACGTCAGCAATACCGTTTATATCAGTTTTGAAACGCCAGGTGGTGACTCCGAAGAAGGTGGTTCCGTTATCAAACTGGATATTCCTTCCGGCGAAGCGAAACAGACTCTGGCGGCTAATCCGGGAGCAGGAACTGCTTCTTTCACATTACGTGGAGAAAATGAAGATATCGAAGGCGCGGTTGCCGTCAATTACTCAGAATATGATGGTACAGGTGATGCTTATTACACTGCCATGAATGCAATGGGGCAGGAAACCAGCACAGTATCATGCAAGCCGGGTACCATTAAGGTTTCCAGGAGCCTCCTTCAGAATGGCATTAATGGCGTTGGTAGCCAGCAGGCTAATAAACCTGCTCCCTCTCAACAACAGCAGGCACAGCAATCTACGACACCACCATTTAAAGTTCAGTTCGGCAGCTCTGTCAGCAATGAAGGCTGGAATACCAGATATGGTGTTATTCAGCTCACTATCACTGATGACAACGTGGTGCTGAAATCCATTCGGGTAAACAGAGGGAACTGTAAAATGGAGAGCGTCGGTAACAGAACCCTGCCAGCTAAATATAAATTCGGTGATGTGGCTACGTTCAAATATATGAAGTGTGACCGTATCATTGAAGCTGACATTGTGACCGATACGGGTAGCTGGACATTTAATTCCTAATTTTATCTGTGGCTGTATCCGGGGAATTCCTGCTAAATAAGCAGGCTATTCCCCGGTTAATTATTTCCCGACAATGTTAAACGAAACGTATTTTATCCGGGTATAATGAAGCTACGCGTCGATAGATGCACAGCAACGACCCTGTCAGGCGTTTACTGATATAGCGTTATGGGTAAAGCGTGTAGAGATAGTGTCAGGGGGATTAATAGCGGGATTCTGCAATACGTTCCGTCAGCCAGCGTTTAACTTCACTTTCCCGCCAGCGGGAACTACGCCCCAGTTTGATAGGCTTTGGAAACTTTCCTTCACTAATCAGTTTATAAAACCATTTGTCGGTCAGGCCAGTAAACGTGGTAATAAATGCCATCGTTACCAGTTTGTCATTCATCAGGTCAGTATCGGTATTCGGTTGATTGTTCATGACGATTGTCCTTCTGTCTTTACGTTGATAAAAGACAGGAGCAGCAACACTAACCCGTTGATTTAAGATGATGTTGCATACTCCGCCATTACAATCACTTCTCCGGTAATAAATTACTTATCCCTGACTACAACCAAAGTTACGTTCACCGTCATCGTGGTTTTTGGTGTACTCCTTCGCCAGATAACTGATGTGGTATATGTAGCTGCGGAAAAAGTCCGTATTTGTGCCATTTCTGCGATCAAGTTCATAAGAGACGCCTGGTAAATGAAAGGGGACTTTATTTGCCATATCTCCGGTACGCCTAAGCGCCACAGCCCATGCACGCGCCACCATTCCCACCAGCAATCCGCGAGGTTGCGCTGAATTCTCCGTATTCAGCATGGTGTTTCTGAATACTTCCCGATTAACCAACAACAGCATGTGATAATGCTTGTTGCCATTCAGTTCACCAAATTCTCTTACCCATGCATATCGCAGCTTACAGGGATAAACACGTTTACCGTCTCTCCTGCGTCGTTGTAAATATGCGGCTATCTGCGCTTTCAGTGAGGCTATAAAACGGGTAATAACCGCTGAGTCATACCCTTTATGGCTATTATCCACTGGCAGTAATAAATCCACTCTGAAAGCCAGTATTCTGGCGTAATCATCCATCGCATAACGGGTAATCTCTTCCAGACGTTTCATATAGTGTGCATTAGGCTTGCCATATCGTTCATTCAGTTTCATGCTTCAGTTCCTTGTGGTTGGTTACATATCCATAAGTGCTGTAGTAACTTTTCACTGAGCTATGCCGATCTGGATTACTTTTCCCTGTCTTTGGTGTCATCCCTCTATATGCTGAATCTAATGAATGAGTGATAAACATAATATTAATACCGGCAATGTTGATTCATAAAGAAAGGGTGATAAAAAGAGTAGAAGCCCGGTATTTACTGGTGTTCGTAGTTAATTATCTGTTCTTGAAGACAAAGAGTTTTACTCTTAAGTTATAATTAATACATTGACCTAATCTATTGGTTGCAGTCATAAATGATATCTTCCAGATGTCAACTCGTTATCCTGGGAGGTTTCACCCGTAAAGCCACCAGGGCTATACGTGGAAAAGTTTAAGACTATCCAGCCGTTTTCTACAGGTGGGATCTGTGAGTATGGTAATAAATAAAAAACTACGTTAATGGTACTCTATTACTATGGGATAACACGATATTACTACTTGTTTTCCACTTTTATTGATTTATTGCTACGGTTTTACTTCGAAAACACGTCATAATTACGCTATTGCTTTTTGCTGATTTAACAAGGATGACGAGGTAGAACAATGGCCGTTAATGTGCGCTCATCAATAGCAGTGAAGGACATCCGAACCAGCAGGTTCCTCTTCTGGTACATCAGGAAAAACATTCAGGGAGCAAATCAATTTGCGTTTGACGGGAACAATCCAGATACATCTCTTTCGGAGAGAATTATTAATACAGCCCTCGAGGCCGGGTATCCCGATCCCATTCAGCGAAGTGATTTTATTCGCTCACTGGAGCTGTCGATTAATACGACGCTTCTGCCGGAGAAATATTTTAGTTGGTTAAAAGAAAATGAAAGAGCGACGTTCTGGCTATGGGGCGTGATGTGTCTTGATTACCGCTGTATGGAGTCAATTAACGAAAAGCTGGGCACAAATTTAAACACTAACTGGTATCAGAAAGCTGGAATAACAGATTCTCCTGCAAGCCATAACGAAAGATACTCAATCATCGTTGCATTACTGGACTATATCAATATTGAGACTAATCAGGCACCGTTGATGAGACAGTGGCTATATGAGAGGCTTGTATTCTGGAGGAGAAATGAACATCAGAGAATAAAATTACGCTGGCTTAATGAGGATAATAACGATGTCTATACATGGGCTTATAATTATATTAATAAATTCCAGAAAGAGCACGGTGGTAATACAGGAAACCATTTAGACCCCTTTCAGATTCCGGAACCACTGAATAGTGTAGAAACCTATCATGCCATTTATGCCATGCTGGATTTATGGTCAGCGGATGATGACCTCCAGCAGAAAGCGGTAAAGAAAATAAATAAAGCGTTTTACCAAAAAAACTTCAGACGTAAACTTTCTGAAAAACGGGAACAGGAGTCTATCAGTGATACGCATAAAGAACGTCTGGATTTTCTGGTTAAATTTTACAAGTCAGATAAAATATCTGTTATTGAAAGGCTAATAGACGAAAGGGTTCAGGGAATAGAAACAAGATTATCCCGTGGTTGAGGTGTTATTTCAAACTTAAATTCTCCCGGTGATAATCACCGGGAGAATTCAGATATGTATTATTTCAGCACTATATCACGCTCATATATGTACTGCCGGAATGTAATTTAATATCTGCTCGCACCTGTTATTTTATCCCACCTATACTACCGTCCGTTTTAATCACGCATTAAATTAGCCGCAATTTTTCAGAAGATGCGGCCTGTTTTTTATATTCTTTATTAAGGAATTTACTATGAAATTAGCCAGCCGCTTTGGTCGCGTAAATCAAATCCGTCGCGATCGCCCATTAACGCATGACGAACTGATGCAGTATGTCCCCAGCGTATTCGGGGAAAATAAGCACGAATCACGCAGCGAACGCTATACCTACATTCCCACCATTACCCTGCTCGATAACCTCCAGCGTGAAGGATTTCATCCTTTCTTTGCCTGCCAGACCCGCGTTCGTGATGTGGGTAAACGTGAGCATACAAAACACATGCTGCGTCTGCGCCGGGAAGACCAGATCAATCACAACCAGGTGCCGGAAATTATTCTGCTCAACAGCCATGACGGTTCCAGTTCTTATCAGATGCTGCCAGGGCTGTTCCGTTCTGTTTGTTGTAACGGGCTGGTCTGCGGCGAGTCGTTTGGTGAAGTACGGGTACCGCATAAAGGCAATGTTGTGGAGAAAGTGATTGAAGGCGCTTATGAAGTCCTCAGTGTTTTTGACCAGGTTGAAGAGAAACGCGATGCCATGCAGTCGCTGATGCTGCCTCCCCCTGCGCAACAGGCGCTGGCAAAGGCGGCGCTGACTTACCGCTTTGGCGAAGAGCACCAGCCGGTGACGGAATCCCAGTTGCTGGCTCCCCGCCGCTGGCAGGATGAATCCGGCGATCTGTGGACGACCTACCAGCGTATTCAGGAGAACCTGATCAAAGGTGGTTTAAACGGGCGCACGGCAAAAGGTGGTCGCACGCACACCCGCGCCATTAAAGGCATCGACGGCGATGTCAGGCTCAACCGCGCCCTGTGGGTGATGGCTGAAAACATGTTGCAACTGGCCTCATAAATAACGCTATTAATGGTAAAGGAAACACGATGTCTGAACTGATGCTAACACCGGTATTTTCGGTGAGTGAACAACGCATTATCCGCCGTGCGATGCGTCTGCTGGAGAAATATCAACGCAATCCTGGCGAATCTTTTCTTTCCTCTGACGCCACAAAAACCTGGCTGCAGCTGCATCTGGCACGACAGGAGCGGGAAATGTTTGTTGTGCTTTACCTCGATAACCAGAACCGACTGCTGGAACACGAAACGCTATTTCTCGGCACGATTAACAGTACAGAAGTACATCCCCGTGAGATTGTGAAATCTGCGCTACGGCACAATGCCGCAGCAGTAATCCTTGCGCATAACCATCCCTCCGGCGTGGCGGAACCCAGTCGGGCCGACAGACTTATTACAACGAATATTGTTAAGACACTGGATTTGGTGAAAGTGAGGGTGCTGGATCATTTCATTATTGGGGCGGGGGATGTCCTCTCTTTTGCCGAACGGGGCTGGCTGTAATGCTGCAAAAGGACAAGGTCATGCAACAAGAATGGGGGCTTCCCTGTACCGTAACACCACGCTTCACTGCTCGACTGGTACAGGAAAGACATAACCTGCATTACCTGGCTGATCGGGCCGCAATCACCGGGAAATTCAGCTCCCCGGATCTGCTGCATATCGACCAGGCTTTTCCGGTGTTGATGAAACAACTGGAGCTGAAACTGGCTGACGGTGAACTCTCCCCCTGCCAACAACGTACCGTCACGCTATACGCCAAAGGACTAACCTGCGAAGCCGATACGCTGGGTTCCTGTGGTTACGTCTATATCGCTATTTATCCCACTCAACGCTGAGTTTTAACCTCCTTAATACGGAACATCGTTATGAAAATTATTCCTGCAACGACGCTGCGGGCGACGACGTCATATCTGTCGCCCGTCGTGGTCTGGCAAACATTACTGGCCCGCCTGCTGGAGCAGCACTACGGACTGAACCTTAATGACACACCATTCAACAATGAAAAGGTGATTCAGGAACACATAGACGCCGGGATCACTCTGGTTGATGCCATCAATTTTCTGGTGGAGAAGTACGAATTGATCCGTATCGACAGGAAAGGATTTAGCTGGCAGGAACAGACGCCTTATCTTCGTGCGGTCGATATTTTGCGGGCGCGGCAGGCTACAGGTCTGCTGCGTCGCTGCCATAACACCACGGCACGGTGAATCTGCGAGTCTCCTTCCCGATTTACATCGCCAAAATTACTTCCCTCATAACTCCCTGCATAATGCGCCTGCTGTTCATGGCTGGCGCATTTGCTTTTATACGGACAAAAGATTATGCAAACAGAAGCTGAAGTCTTAACCGATCATAACGAGCTAATTTGCTCGACCAGTGTTGAGCGTATCGTCACAGGACGTGATAGTGCACTGAACCAGATAGCGACGTTAATCCAAAAACTTCATGATATCTCCAGCCTGACATCCAGTATTGGCGGTGATGTGGCTGGAACCTGGGCAATGCGTAATGGATATGCCTTTGACTGCTGGCTAATGCAACCAACCGACAAAGCGATGCCGGTGATCACCCGCAATATCGATCGCAGCATCTGGCGCGATCTCATGCTGAAGTCCGGGATGTTGACTCTGATGGATGCCGAAGCCCGCAGTCAGTGGGCAAAGAACCTGGAGGAGGGCGATCTCCCGGCGATTAGCGAAGCCAACATCCTGAGTACCTTTGAACAACTCCACCACAATAAGCAGGACGTTTTCGAACGTGGGATTATCAATGTATTTAAGGGATTGAGCTGGGATTACAAAACCAATAATCCCTGTTATTTCGGTAAGAAGATTATCGTTAACAATCTGGTGAAGCATGACAGATGGGGCTACAGCCTGAACTGGGGCTGGCGGAGAGATCAGCTTGCCGATCTGGAACGGATGTTCTACCTGCTGGATGGGAAGACCATTCCCGATAACCGGCATGATGTCTCCATCCGGTTTATGGGTTTTGTGCGCGATAATCCGCATCAGCAGATTTTCGAAGATGATTTGTTCATTATTCGCTACTTTCAGAAGGGCAGTGGGCATATCACTTTCAAACGCCTGGATTTGGTGGAGAAGATGAATGATATCGTGGCGAAGCACTTTCCGTCAGCGTTATCAGCAAAATGAATGTCGTATGTTTGCTATCTAAAATGTCGTATTTTTGCTACTCTTTATGCAATGACTCAGGAGGCGAATATGACGATAAAAGCACGCATTCAGTCACGACTGAAACGTTCTAAACGTTACGTATTCACTCGTGACGACTTTAAAGATATTGCAGGCTACGATCAGGTTGGTCGGGTATTGCGCGATCTTGTCAGGGAAGGGCAACTGTTGAAGGTTGGTTATGGCGTGTATACCAAAGCACGGCGGAACGGTATTACAGGCAAGGTAATGCCAGCGGCTCCCGGAGGCTCTTCAGCGGTGATTGTCGAAACGCTGGAACGCCTGAAAGTACGCTATCGTTTTGCTGGCGCAACGCAGGCATACAATAGCGGTACTTCTACGCAGATCCCAGCTTCACCCGAGATAAAAACCCCCCGGCGTTTTAAACGCGTATTATCTGTAGGGAACAGCAGATTAAATGGATGATTTAACCACTCTTTTTTCTGAAGTGGCTGACGCGCTTGGTATTGAGTCTGTCGCAATTGTGGAAAAAGATCACTATATCGTTGAGCTTTTGCAATTGCTTAAACCTCTGGTGTTCGATACTCATCAGTTGGTGTTTGCCGGAGGAACCGCTCTGGCAAAATCAGGTGTCGCACTTAATCGCATGTCGGAAGATGTGGATATCAAACTGGTGCCTAAGGATGCATTTCAGGCACTTTCCCGCACTCAGCGAAAAAATACCCGTAAAGAAATTGTTCAGGCAGTTTCCAGTGCAATAGCTTCATCGGGTGTGTTCAATTTTGATGATGATTATCCAAAAGTGACGCGGGATGAATATCGTTATAATGACATACCTGTTCGTTATCCACAGCGAGTGGTGCAGGCACCTTGTTTGCGTCCTTTTATCCGACTGGAACTGATGGAAGCGAAGTTACTGGAGCCCTCTGAATTACGGGATATTCATTCACTGGTAACAGGGATCACGGGAAAAGCGGCTATTGTTTCAGCGTTTCCATGCGCAACTATCATTAGCACACAGGCTGAAAAGCTGGTGGCGATGTTACGTCGTACTGCGGCAGTTGTGCGAGATGTTGAGCGATTTGATGATGCATCGCTGGTACGTCATATCTACGATACAAACTGTATTGTTGAGACGAGTCATGTTGATATGAGTCTGCTCGTTGATTTTGTTCAACAAACTATTGAGCAAGACATTCAGCGTTACGGCAACCAGTACCCGCAGTTTTGCGCGTCTCCAGTTGATGAGCTAAAAATGGGACTGGATGAGTTGGCGAACAATCCTCTCTACCAGATGCGCTATCAGCAGTTTGTTTCTCCAATGGTGTATGGAGAGCGGAAGATCACATGGGATGAGGCTTACTCCAGGTTTAGGAGCTTAGCGTTATCCATCCTGAATGCTTGATATGCAGCATTTGTCTTTACTTGAAATTCCGATAAACATTGTGAAGCGTTAAAGTACCGACTGATTATTCAGGTTGTTGATTTCTCAGAGAATCGCGCTGAGTATACATGTGAGTATACAAAGTGATTTTTGGGTTAATAAATCACATTAATTTCAATGAATTATGTTTGAAAGAGCGGTGCGGCCTTCGCACCAAAAGTATGTAAATAGACCTCAATTGAGGTCTTTTTTTATGCCTGAAATCCGCGCCACACAAATCTTTTCCACTGTTTTTTTCAACTAACGTCAACCTGGTTCAATCCATATTAAATCCCTTAAGAATACCGAACCAAGTATGTACGCGTTTATCTATTAAGGATTTAGCTCTTTCAGAAAATCTAATCCATCCTCCAGGCACAATATTTATTGCGATCGCGCTCGCATCGTGGACAATGTTTAATCATAAGTAATATTTACATCAATGAAATCAATGATTTCTATTATGTCACGGAATGAGAAATGGACAGCAATACATTGGGATTCACTTCATACTGGCGCAACTCCTTAGCTGACGCCGAATCTGGCAAAGGAACGTTTTCACGTAAAGATACAGAATCATTCATTCGGTGGATAAATATCACCGCAGGGCAGTTGGATGACGAAACTATTCGGGCATTTTTTGACGGTGAAGGGGAGTCTGTAAAAAACGTTGAAGTCGTGTTACGGCCCCAGGTATGGAACCGCATTGTAAAGCATGGCAAAGAGCAAACGGCAGGTGCACCCGCAATTATTACGCCACTGGTTACCTCCGCTCTTCTTAATAGGGAAGGTTTTTTGTTTCCTGCCGCTTCAGCCACTATTCCCCGCGATCTGCTTGAACCTCTCCCTTCCGGTCATTTTTCTATTGGTGAGTTGGTGCAATATGACAAATACAAAACTACGCATAACACAGCCACCATTAATGAAGGTCAACCAGAACATTACGAAGAAACTGACGAAGAGAAAGCGGAACGCCATGCCAGGTATCGTCAGCATTGGCAAAATTATCTTCAACAGTCAGATAACCTTTTAAGAAACGTCGCTGGAAATTGGGTCGCTACATCTGAGCCATACGAACGGGCTGGATACGGTTATATTGTTAAAGCTAGCCAGCATGTAGGGGCCAGTGTTCATATCCTGCCTTTGTATGACCATCTGCTGATGAGCCAGGTTAAGGTTCCTCTATTAACGCGTTTTGCCTCAAATGAAATGGTTCCACTAGAGCCACTTCTCGCTAAGAATGCTATGTTCTGCGAACGTCTGGGGCATTCCGGCGATAAGTTTCCGCTGGCAGTGGCGCAGCGCGATGCCCTGAGCCATTATCTGACTCAACAGCAGGGGGATATGCTCGCTGTTAACGGTCCTCCGGGAACGGGTAAAACTACGCTGGTGCTTTCTATTATCGCCACCGAATGGACTAGAGCCGCACTTAATCAAGCTGAACCTCCTGTAATTATTGCCACATCAACTAACAATCAGGCCGTCACCAATATTATTGAAGCCTTTGGAAAAGATTTCTCTACTGGTTTTGGCGTAATGGCTGGTCGTTGGTTGCCGGAGGTAATAAGCTATGGCGCTTATTTTCCGTCTAAAAGCCGTCAGGTTGAGGCTGCGAAGAAATACCAGACTGAAGATTTTTTTAACCACGTTGAATCCCAGGAATATCTGGAAAAAGCCCGGGCATTTTACCTTGAAAAAGCGGAGGTGGCGTTTGGAGCTGGAGAGTGCAATTCACCAGAGCATGTAGTGACGCTTTTGCATGAACGTTTAACTTCACAGTTTATTCAACTTCAGCAAATCGAACCCGCATGGCGCAGGCTTAATGATATCCGCCATGAACAGCGAGCCATCAGTGAGAATCTCGACCAGTATCTTCAGGACGAAAACACACGTCTTCTCAATATTGGCAATGAAATTTCACTTTTAACCAGAGGTAAAAAGCAGTGGCAGCAATACCGTGCTGATGAGTCGCTAGTGTATGCGGTTTTGTCATGGCTTCCTGCTGTTCGTACTAAACGCCATTACCAGATTAACCTCTTCCTGGACTCTACGTTTGGCACAAGAATGACATCGTTCCAGGGAAATTATCCCGAAGATATTGATGAATTTATTGATAGTTTGATTGCTAAAACGCAAAAGGAGCAGGATGAGTGCCAACAGAACATCAACTATGCGAAGGATATAGCCCGACGCGAAATAGAAGCTGCAAAACAATGGCGTGAGTTGACTTATGCTTTGGGTTACAGAGGTGACGATGAATTGAATCTTTCAGGAGCGGATGAACTTGCCGATACTCAGATTCGTTTTCCAGCGTTCTTGGTAGCGACCCATTATTGGGAGGGGCGTTGGCTGATTGATATGGCAGCTATAGATAATTTGCAAAAAGAAAAAGGAATTACCGGGATAACTATCGCCGAGGCTCGTTGGCTAAGAAGAATGAAACTTACTCCTTGTGTGGTGATGACCTGCTACATGTTGCCTTACCATATGAACAGAAGAAAATCTTTTGGTGGCGATAGAACATCGGATAATAATTATTTATATAACTTTGCTGATTTACTGATTGTCGATGAAGCCGGGCAGGTACTCCCGGAGGTTGCTGCAGCTTCCTTTGCATTGGCGAAGAAAGCGCTGGTGATTGGCGATACGGAGCAAATAGCTCCAATCTGGAATTGTCTACCCGTCACTGATATGGGCAATATGCTTGAGGAGAATATTATTTCTGGTGGCACTCAGGAAGAGTTAATAAATACATATACTCACGTGTGTGGGTCTGGAAAAAGTGCAGCATCTGGCAGCGTAATGCAGGTAGCCCAGTTTAACTCTCACTACCAGTATGATCCCAAGTTCGAGCGCGGAATGTATCTGTATGAGCATCGTCGCTGTTTCAATAACATCATCGGCTACTGTAACTCACTTTGCTATCACGGTAAGTTGCAGCCTAAAAGAGGGATGGAAAAAGGGACGATTTTCCCCGCAATGGGATATTTACATATTGATGGTAGAGGCATGAAGCCAAATGGGGGGAGCCGTTATAACCCTCTTGAAGCTGAAACAATAGCAGCATGGCTGGTGGCACATAAGGATGATATAGAGCGCCATTACGGGGAACCACTGTACAAAGTTGTTGGTGTTGTGACGCCATTTTCGGCGCAGGTTAATGCTATCAAAACGTCATTGCGTAAGCTGGAAATTAATGGCAAAGACGAGGAGGGTTCACTGACAGTGGGGACTGTGCACTCCTTGCAGGGGGCAGAAAGGGCGATTGTTCTCTTTTCTCCAGTCTACTCAAAACATGAAGATGGCAGGTTTCTTGATAGCAACAGCAGTATCCTCAATGTTGCTGTCTCACGCGCTAAAGATAGTTTTCTGGTATTTGGCGATATGGACCTTATCGAGATGCAGCCCGCATTTTCGCCGCGAGGGTTATTGGCAAAATATCTCTTTTCTTCAGATAATAATGCGTTGCAATTTGAGTTTCATAAACGACAGGATTTAATTTCCGCACATACACAAATTTCAACGCTGCATGGCGTGGAGCAGCATGATGAATTTTTGAACAAGACTCTTGCCGGAGCTCAAAAGAAAATAACGATTATTTCCCCTTGGTTATCCTGGCAAAAAATGGAGCAAACGGGATTTCTGGCATCAATGGCTTTGGCCCGTTCCCGGGGCATTGATATTACTGTGGTGACGGATAAAAACTGCAATATAGCGCATGTCGATGATGATAAGCGTCAGGAGAAAAAACATCTGCTGAATGATGCTGTTGAAAAGCTCAATAAGATGGGTATCGCTACGAAATTGGTTAATCGTGTCCACAGCAAAATTGTGATTGAGGATGAAGAACTGCTGTGTGTCGGATCTTTTAACTGGTTCAGTGCTGCACGGGAAGATAAGTATCAACGATACGATACGTCTTTGGTGTACCGTGGCGAAAGCGTAAAAAATGAAATAAAGGCAATATATAGCAGTCTGGATCAACGTCAGCTTTAAATGTGATGAGCCGTTCATGATACAGGAGTAGTAAAGGGCATATTTTACCAATGTTAAGGCGACTTTGCGTTTTATTGCGAGTCGCCTTTCCTGATTATAAATCTTATTGTTTACCTAATCATTTTCCTTTGCATAATGCGCCTGGGATTAATGGCGGGTGCTTTTGGGAATGAAAGAAAATGCAAGCAATAATATAATGATGGCCTAATTTCTTTGAACATCATTAAGCATATTATCATCGTCTATTTGCCAGAATCCGTCGCCTTATAATCGCCAGAACGGCATATCAGGTCGGTACTGTGAACGCTGTGGTCCAAAACGTTCCAGTAAACTGTGCAGAGATTCGTAGATTTCCGAGCCATAATCGAAAAGGCGCGGATGTCTATTAAGGCATCCGGCTAATCTGTAAGCAATAACAACGGTTTATGCGGTGCGCGTTTTTCACCCTTGTGCCAGATTATTATATTGGCAATTGCCTGCTGTTCGAGCCTGCAAGTGAAGAGATATTACCTTGATCTCATTTGTTTTTTGTTGCCTGTTTTGGGAACGGACAAGGACATCCCCCATGAATAAACTCCCCGCTCACCTTTCGCGCCAAAACTGCAAAATTGCTTCTACAAATCTGTCAGAAATAATCCCCCGACGGGCTGCTGAGCTGAAATGACTGCTTCGCAGTGACGTCGTCCAGTTCTCCGCTGACCGGTACGCTGAACCGAAATATCCCGTGCTTAAATCGTCTGGATCTTCATCAGGCGCGTTCGTCAGTCCTCTTTCACCTTGTTGCTGGAAGTCGACGAAAATAATATTGGCTAAAACATTATTTTGATAATTGCCATAAATAGCTTCATACGCATGAGGGAAATTTTCTTTCCAGTACCAGGTGGTATCGCCGCAAAACCACGGCGCGTCAGTAATTTTATTAAGCTGAGAATGGTATTGTTTTAGATCCCTACGAAAGGCTTCAACCATATGATTAAAGTGTTGAGGGTGTGACGCGTAGTCACTGGTCATTAGGTCAAATTCGCCTTGCATCCAGCATACGCCGAGGAATTTGTTCTGCGGATTTTTTGCCAGTGCGGCTCGCGTTCGGCTGACTAAATCCTGATACAGCGGAGTATCCGTTCCCCAACGACAAGCATCATGGCTGGCTCCGTGCTGTTCTGAATATGTCCCTTCGCTGCCCGCAGTAAAAGCCGATCCGCCACGGCAACACGGAACGATGAGAACCCCTGCATTATCAGGAATAAAGGGCAGTAATTTCCGTGCAATATGCAGTGCCTGGCCAACGGTGCCGTACTGTGTTTGATGATTCGTTGCCAGAGGATGGTGATAACCCTGCATATCCTGAACATCGTGTGGGCAGTGAGTCAGTGGAATAATGTCGTTAAAGTGACATGACGGGCCTCCGGGATGCGTATGCGCAAATCTCGCTAATTGTTTAATTCTGGGATGAGGCGCATCTTCCCTGTCCGGTAATGGCAGTCCTTCGCCATACGCCATGGCATTAGACTGACCAGCAACGGTAAGAACATAGTAATAATCGGGCGATATTATTGCGTTCATATAATTTTCGCGTAATTGAAATGATAAATTGATAGCAGGGCCCCTTTACTGGGGCCCTGAAGCATTAGTTTTGTACTGTGACTTTATTATCCTTCACAGAGATCAAAACTGAATCCGTCACCGCTTTGCCGCCTGCAGTTTCACCGCCAATAATTAATAAACTATTATTCCAGGGCAATGATACTCCGTAGGCCCGACCTTGCGATAATTCGCCAGATTTATCCCATTTCCCGTTATGCCAAAGATGAATATCAGCGCTATATGATTTTTTCAGGCCTTCATGCGCATAGTTCTTACCGTTCTGGTAATTTTCTCGTGAACCTTTGAATCCGGCCCCTCCGGCAAATATAAGTGAGTCATTGCTCATGCCTGCAAAACCGCCAGCGACGCCATCTGGTGATGAGACGGGAGCAAGTTTATTCCATTTTAAATTATTACCGGTGAAATCAAGTTCAAATACGGCATCCGTTCGTAGTCCTGGTTTGGCTTCACCATTAATAAGCCAGGTTTTATCGCCTTTATTCACAACCGCTGCACCAGCCGTCCCGTACCAGGGAGATTCGCCAGCGTAACTCCATTGCTGTGTTGAGGGATCAAAAGACAACAGAAACTTATTGAAGAAATAATCTTCTGCTTTTTTGTCAAAATAGTGGGCGTTGATTTTATCTATAGCGGTTGAATCTTTTCCAGCTTCGTTGAGATCTTCAAAATAGCCATTGAAGATATTCTGGTTAACACCGCCAGTAACATAAGCCTTGCCGTTGTGTACAAAAGTCACATGGCCCGCCATGCCCATCGGCGCGTGCGACATCAATTTAACCCAGCTATTGGTTTTGGGGTTGTATTTGTGTACGTCATTAAATACCTGAGTCAAGCCTTCGCTGTTTTTGCCAATGCCGCCAAATACGTACAGATTGCCATCAATAAATGCAGAGGTTGCTTGATCTCTCGCCCCACCAGGGAATGCAGCTAACGCTATCCATTTTTTATCTTTGGCCTGTGTATCCAGCTTGTACCATGCCGTACCTGCGCTACCTAAACCAATGTAGACAGTGTCGTTATCAATTGCTCCGGTACCACTTTTAAATGGCACAGGAGTTTCCGGTAATACAGACGCGTTTGCGGCAAATGAAGCCATTATGATAGTAAGCGCCGTTATTGTTTTATTCATTGTGACTGTCTCCTGTCTACTACAGTTTAAATGACACACCAATGCGATAACTGTTTTCCGATAAATTATCTCTGCCGTTATAAACACCCTGACGGTCAAGGTAGTCATATTCTATGTATGGCGTAATATCGGGCGTCATATGGTATTGTAGAACAAATGCATTTTCTGTCGCCCATTTCTTGTGGTTTGCATAGCGATAATCGTTTTGTTTGCTGTATAGCGTCGTTTGCCATGCGAAGGTGAAATCACTATTAATATGGTAAGTGACATATCCATCCCAACGATGAACGTTATCACGAGACATATCACCGGATAAGTCTTGTTGTCGGTAAGCTTTCCAGTCGTAACGATAGCGAATGCCAAAATTAAGATCTTTTGTCGCGTCCCAGGACAATTTTACGTAGGGTCCGTAGCGTGTGCCGTTACTGCTAAAATGCGTTAACATTCCCGGGCGCACCGTCCATTGATCATCAAGTTTAATCGCGTAATTAACTTCAACCTGAACATCATTGAGTGCGGCATTTTCCTTTTTATTATCATGAATGGTATTCCAGGTATTACTTTCCATACTTGCCCACCATCCATTTTGCCATCCCTCACTGACTTTGAGTCGAGTCTCATAGGCGTGGCTTCCACTACGATATCCACCACGTACGTCCAGTGTCGCAGCCTGGGAAATTAGTGGTGACGAAAAGCACAGTAATAATACGCCAGAAAGTATTTTAGCCTTTTTCATATATTTCACTCATTTGTAGGATACAGAAAGCAATACAAAGCCCGCATAAACAATTAGCATTTATGTTGTGTAATATTTTTTGCCAGGCTTATAGTGTCTTTGGCAACGAGTAGCTGTATTTTATATTTTTTGTATAAGGTCTCCTGTGAAAATTCTCTTTCCACATTATTTAAATAAACAGAGAACCAGATTAAATACCTGAGTATAAAATCTCTTCTGATGTTTAATTGATTTGAATGTTCGTAAGCTATATCACTTACTCAATCCATTTTATCCAGAGTCATAAAATAGAGTGTCTGTTGATCTCATTTTCATATTCCTTTCAGACTGAAGTGATGTTTGTCATAGATTGCGAGATGCTCAGTCTCATTGACTACTGCGGTACACCTTTATACCTGTTATACCAGATCAAAAATCACTCAATCCATATAACAAAACCAGATTTGCAATTCGCGTCACAAAATATGTCTATATTTTTCTATGAAGAAGATGCCATTTGAAGTCAGACGAACACTTACGATGGCCTTCACAAATCAAAGATATTTGATTAACTATTTGTTTTGTATGTTATTTATTTGCACTCTAAACAAGGGGAGCTTTGCTGGCTAACTCAGTGAGCGTGGTGAAAATAAGTGTTTACCCGCCATCAGGCTGATCATAATTCTCATCATGAAATATGTTTCCTGATTTGTGGCTTGTAACTGGTCACTTCTGAAGTCGATCAGGAGAGGCTTGTTGATGTTCAGTACGCATTGGTGTTTTCAGGATGATGCTTCACTTAGTTTGTTTGCCGTATCGCCCGGCGAATAGCTGTGATTGAAGAAGGTTTAAGACGTAGTGACCAAAGCTATATTTACCAATGAATGTAGATGAAAAAGCGTCGCCTGCGTTCCCCCATATCTCCAGGATAAAAAGGAATGTAGCAATCTCATGGCGTAAGCTGACGAACCAGGCAGGAATAATCGCTAGGGACCTAAGAATTAGCATGATAATAGACGCTAAGAAATTACTGCGTTCCATGAAATAGCCATTTTGTGGCAAATGCAGTTGACTAATAATGTCATATGTGAGACGGCTAGTTGAACGAATATTAAATTTTGCTGAATTTTTTATGTTGATTTTACTTGTTACAGAACATATCACATGATATATAGATAAGATTAGTTGCATTAATGATGAGGGTTATTATTAGATTCGTATCAGATTGATAAATATATAAAGGTACATAGCATGCAAGAGCATGGCGTTTGTATGGCAAAGTTATTATAAGTAACTATCGCTACTCCATTTAAGTTCACTCAGAAGAACTGGTCCACTTACGTTAGTTATTAAGCAAACGTTCGCTTTTATAAACATAATCAGGATTAAAATGTTGGATTATTGCTAACCCAGCACAGCTAGTGCGCGTCTGTAATTATAAGGGAAAACGATGAAGAATAAGGCTGATAACAAAAAAAGGAACTTCCTTACCCATAGTGAAATCGAGTCACTCCTTAAAGCAGCAAATACCGGGCCTCATGCAGCACGTAATTATTGTCTGACTTTGCTTTGTTTTATTCATGGTTTCCGGGCGAGTGAAATTTGCCGATTGAGGATTTCGGATATTGATCTTAAGGCAAAGTGTATCTATATCCATCGATTAAAAAAAGGCTTTTCAACGACGCACCCGCTATTGAACAAAGAAGTTCAGGCTTTAAAAAACTGGTTGAGTATACGTACTTCTTATCCGCATGCTGAGAGCGAGTGGGTATTTTTATCACGTAAGGGGAACCCGCTTTCTCGGCAACAGTTTTACCATATTATCTCGACTTCTGGTGGTAATGCTGGGTTATCACTGGAGATTCATCCGCATATGTTACGCCATTCGTGTGGTTTTGCTTTGGCGAATATGGGAATAGATACACGACTTATCCAGGATTATCTTGGGCATCGCAATATTCGTCATACTGTCTGGTATACCGCCAGCAATGCAGGGCGTTTTTACGGCATCTGGGATAGAGCCAGAGGACGACAGCATCACGCAGTTTTATAGAGATAGATGAGATACCAGGGATGGTGTTAAAAAATACATTATTCTTACGATATATCAAAAATGATTAACCATTTATTAATTGATGTTATTGTAAGTGTGATTCTTAATTATCATAATAAACATTAAGTTAACCATATCCATACAAAATACAATGGTTTATGTTCTTCAAAATAAATAAACAAAATCATTCATAAATTTACACATCACTCAAGTTCTCCTGTTTCTGCACTTTTTTCTTTATTTTTTAAGCAACTGGAAGTTAATCCGCTGCAATCTATTGTTATATTGAATCAAATCAATGAAAATAGATGTTGTCACATCAGTGATATTTTATTTTTGTATGATATTTAATGTAATTGACTGATAGTCACATAACTTCCTGTGTGGTTATCTTTTTATCTATTGGGCTAATTTTAACCGATCGAGGTTTCCTATAGGTATTCATTCAAATATATCTCAGTCAGGAGTACTACTATTGTGAGTAAACGTCGTTATCTTACCGGTAAAGAAGTGCAGGACATGATGCAGGCGGTTTGTTACGGGGCAACGGGAGCCAGAGATTATTGCCTAATTTTGTTGGCATATCGGCATGGGATGCGTATTAGTGAACTGCTTGATCTGCATTATCAGGATCTTGACCTTAACGAAGGTCGAATAAATATCCGCCGACTGAAGAACGGATTTTCTACCGTTCACCCGTTACGTTTTGATGAGCGTGAAGCTGTGGAGCGCTGGACCCAGGAACGTACTAACTGGAAAGGCGCTGACCAGACCGACGCCATATTTATTTCTCGCCGCGGGAGTCGACTTTCTCGCCAGCAGGCCTATCGCATTATTCGCGATGCCGGTATTGAAGCTGGAACCGTGACGCAGACTCATCCTCATATGTTAAGGCATGCTTGCGGTTATGAACTGGCGGAGCGTGGTGCAGATACCCGTTTAATTCAGGATTATCTCGGGCATCGAAATATTCGCCATACTGTGCGTTATACCGCCAGTAATGCTGCACGTTTTGCCGGATTATGGGAAAGAAATAATCTCATAAACGAAAAATTAAAAAGAGAAGATGCCTGATGTAACTTATTGATAATAATATGAAAAGATAAGGAAATATAAGACAATTGGGGCCAAACTGTCCATATCATAAAAAAGTTTTGTATTTGTTCTCAAGCATAAAAATATAAAAAAACGACATAAAGCAACTAACTGTTTGATATGTAAATTGTTTCTCTTATAAATTAATTTCACATCACCTCCGCTATAGGTAAAGCTAACGTTTCTGTGTCTCGAAGCAACTTCCTCATTCATCTCTCCAAACACCACCGTATTCAATATAAAAATCTATAAAATAATGTATTAATAGAATATAAATCCAAATAATAAACTAAGAAAGTTCGTGCGTAATGCTTTCCTCTATGAGTCAAAATGGCCCCAAATGTTTCATCTTTTGGGGGAAAACTGTGCAGTGTTGGCAGTCCAATTCGTTTCAAAACAAAGTGTACAGAACGACTGCCCATGTCGATTTAGAAACAGTTTTTTTAAAGGAAAGCAGCATGAAAATTAAAACTCTGGCAATCGTTGTTCTGTCGGCTCTGTCCCTCAGTTCCGCAGCGGCTCTGGCCGATACTACGACGGTAAATGGTGGGACCGTTCACTTCAAAGGGGAAGTTGTTAACGCCGCTTGCGCAGTTGATGCAGGCTCTGCTGATCAAACCGTTCAGTTAGGACAGGTTCGTACCGCATCGCTGGCACGGGAAGGAGCAACCAGTTCTGCTGTCGGTTTTAACATTCAACTGAACGATTGTGACACTACTGTTGCAGACAAAGCAGCTATTGCCTTCCTTGGTACCGCAATTGATGGAAATCATCCTAACGTATTGGCTTTGCAGAGTTCAGCTGCGGGTAGCGCAACAAAAGTTGGTGTGCAGATCCTGGACAGAACGGGTGCTGCGCTGGCGCTGGACGGTGCGACATTTAGTGCACAAACAACCCTGAATAACGGAACCAACACCATTCCGTTCCAGGCGCGTTACTTTGCAACCGGTGCCGCAACCCCAGGTGCTGCTAATGCGGATGCGACCTTCAAGGTTCAGTATCAATAACCTACCCAGGTTCAGGGACGTCATTATGGGCAGGGATGCCCACCCTTGTGCGATAAAAATAATGATGAAAAGGAAGAGATTATTTCTATTAGCGTCGTTGCTGCCAATGTTTGCTCTGGCCGGAAATAAATGGAACACCACGTTGCCCGGCGGAAATATGCAATTTCAGGGCGTCATTATTGCAGAAGCTTGCCGGATTGAAGCTGGTGATAAACAAATGACGGTCAATATGGGGCAAATCAGCAGTAACCGGTTTCATGCGGTTGGGGAAGATAGCGCACCGGTGCCTTTTGTTATTCATTTACGGGAATGTAGCACGGTGGTGAGTGAACGTGTGGGTGTGGCGTTTCACGGTGTCGCGGATGGTAAAAATCCGGATGTGCTTTCCGTGGGAGAGGGGCCAGGGATTGCCACCAATATTGGCGTAGCGTTGTTTGATGATGAAGGAAACCTTGTACCGATTAATCGTCCTCCAGCAAACTGGAAACGGCTTTACTCAGGCTCTACGTCGTTACATTTCATCGCCAAATATCGTGCTACCGGGCGTCGGGTTACTGGCGGCATCGCCAATGCTCAGGCCTGGTTCTCTTTAACCTATCAGTAATTGTTCAGCAGATAATGTGATAACAGGAACAGGACAGTGAGTAATAAAAACGTCAATGTAAGGAAATTGCAGGAAATAACATTCTGCTTGCTGGCAGGTATCCTGATGATCATGGCAATGATGACTGCCGGACGCGCGGAAGCAGGAGTGGCCTTAGGTGCGACTCGCGTAATTTATCCGGCAGGGCAAAAACAAGTGCAACTTGCCGTGACAAATAATGATGATAATAGTACCTATTTAATTCAATCATGGGTGGAAAATGCCGATGGTGTAAAGGATGGCCGTTTTATCGTGACGCCTCCTCTGTTTGCGATGAAGGGAAAAAAAGAGAATACCTTGCGTATTCTTGATGCCACAAATAACCAATTGCCACAGGACCGGGAAAGTTTATTCTGGATGAACGTTAAAGCGATTCCGTCAATGGATAAATCAAAATTGACTGAGAATACGCTACAGCTCGCAATTATCAGCCGCATTAAATTGTACTATCGCCCGGCTAAATTAGCGTTGCCACCCGATCAGGCCGCAGAAAAGTTAAGATTTCGTCGTAGCGCGAATTCTCTGACGCTGATTAACCCGACACCCTATTACCTGACGGTAACAGAGTTGAATGCCGGAACTCGGGTTCTTGAAAATGAATTGGTGCCTCCAATGGGCGAAAGCACAGTTAAATTACCTTCTGATGCAGGAAGCAACATTACTTACCGAACAATAAATGATTATGGCGCACTTACTCCAAAAATGACGGGCGTAATGGAATAACGCAGGGGGAATTTTTCGCCTGAATAAAAAGAATTGACTGCCGGGTAATTTTAAACCGGAGGAATAATGTCATATCTGAATTTAAGACTTTACCAGCGAAACACACAATGCTTGCATATTCGTAAGCCTCGTCTGGCTGGTTTTTTTGTTCGGCTCTCTGTTGCCTGTGTTTTTGCCACACAGGCACCTTTGTCATCTGCCGAACTCTATTTTAACCCGCGTTTTTTAGCGGATGATCCCCAGGCTGTGGCTGATTTATCGCGTTTTGAGAATGGTCAAGAATTACCACCTGGGACGTATCGCGTCGATATCTATTTGAATAATGGTTATATGGCAACGCGTGATGTCACCTTTAATACGGGCGACAGTGAACAAGGGATTGTTCCCTGCCTGACGCGCGCTCAACTTGCCAGTATGGGGCTGAATACGGCTTCTGTCTCCGGTATGAATCTGCTGGCGGATGATGCCTGCGTGCCATTAACCTCAATGATCCATGACGCTACTGCGCATTTAGATGTTGGTCAGCAGCGACTCAACCTGACGATCCCTCAGGCATTTATGAGTAATCGCGCGCGTGGTTATATTCCTCCTGAGTTATGGGATCCCGGTATTAATGCCGGATTGCTCAATTATAATTTCAGCGGAAATAGTGTACAGAATCGGATTGGTGGTAACAGTCATTATGCATATTTAAACCTACAGAGTGGGTTAAATATTGGTGCGTGGCGTTTACGCGACAATACCACCTGGAGTTATAACAGTAGCGACAGTTCATCTGGTAGCAAAAATAAATGGCAACATATCAATACCTGGCTTGAGCGAGACATAATACCGTTGCGTTCCCGGCTGACGCTGGGTGATGGTTATACTCAGGGCGATATTTTCGATGGTATTAACTTCCGCGGCGCACAATTGGCCTCAGATGACAATATGTTACCCGATAGCCAAAGAGGATTTGCCCCGGTGATCCACGGTATTGCTCGTGGTACTGCACAGGTCACTATTAAACAAAATGGGTATGACATTTATAATAGTACGGTGCCACCGGGGCCTTTTACCATCAACGATATCTATGCCGCAGGTAATAGTGGTGACTTGCAGGTAACGATTAAAGAGGCTGACGGTAGCACGCAGATCTTTACCGTACCCTATTCGTCAGTCCCGCTTTTGCAACGTGAAGGGCATACTCGTTATTCCATTACGGCAGGAGAATACCGTAGTGGAAATGCGCAACAGGATAAACCCCGTTTTTTCCAGAGTACATTACTCCACGGCCTTCCGGCTGGCTGGACAATATATGGTGGAACGCAACTGGCGGATCGTTATCGCGCTTTTAATTTCGGTATCGGGAAAAACATGGGGGCACTGGGCGCTCTGTCCGTGGATATGACGCAGGCTAATTCCACACTTCCTGATGACAGTCAGCATGACGGGCAATCGGTGCGTTTTCTCTATAACAAATCGCTCAATGAGTCAGGTACGAATTTTCAGTTAGTGGGTTACCGTTACTCGACCAGCGGGTATTTTAATTTCGCTGATACAACATACAGCCGAATGAGTGGCTACAACATCGAAACACAGGATGGTGTTATTCAGGTTAAGCCGAAATTTACCGACTATTACAATCTCGCTTATAACAAACGCGGGAAATTACAGCTCACTGTTACTCAGCAACTCGGACGCACATCAACACTGTATTTGAGTGGTAGCCATCAAACTTATTGGGGAACGAGTAATGTCGATGAGCAATTCCAGGCTGGATTAAATACTGCTTTCGAAGATATCAACTGGACGCTCAGCTATAGCCTGACGAAAAACGCGTGGCAAAAAGGACGGGATCAGATGTTGGCTCTTAACGTCAATATTCCTTTCAGCCACTGGCTGCGTTCTGACAGTAAATCTCAGTGGCGAAATGCCAGTGCCAGCTACAGCATGTCACACGATCTCAACGGTCGGATGACCAACCTTGCGGGCGTATACGGTACGTTGCTGGAAGACAATAACCTCAGCTATAGCGTGCAAACCGGCTATGCCGGGGGAGGCGATGGTAATAGCGGAAGTACAGGCTACGCCGCGCTGAATTATCGCGGTGGCTACGGCAATGCCAACATTGGTTACAGCCATAGCGATGATATTAAGCAGCTCTATTACGGAATCAGCGGTGGGGTATTGGCTCATGCCAATGGCGTAACGCTGGGGCAGCCGTTAAACGATACGGTGGTGCTAGTTAAAGCGCCTGGCGCAAAAGATGCAAAAGTTGAAAACCAGACGGGGGTGCGTACCGACTGGCGCGGCTATGCCGTGCTGCCTTATGCCACAGAATATCGGGAAAATAGAGTGGCGCTGGATACCAATACCCTGGCTGATAACGTCGATTTAGATAACGCGGTTGCTAACGTTGTTCCCACCCGTGGGGCAATTGTGCGAGCAGAGTTTAAAGCGCGTGTTGGGATAAAACTGCTCATGACGCTAACCCATAATAATAAGCCGCTGCCGTTTGGGGCGATGGTCACATCAGAGAGTAGCCAGAGTAGCGGCATTGTTGCGGATAATGGTCAGGTTTATCTCAGCGGGATGCCTTTAGCGGGAAAAGTTCAGGTGAAATGGGGAGAAGAGGAAAATGCTCACTGTGTCGCCAATTATCAACTGCCACCAGAGAGTCAGCAGCAGTTATTAACCCAGCTATCAGCTGAATGTCGTTAAGGGGGCGTGATGAAAAGCAAACCTTTTTATCTTCTGTGCGCTTTTTTGTGGCTGGCGGTAAGTCACGCTTTGGCTGCGGATAGCACGATTACTATCCGCGGCTATGTCAGAGATAACGGCTGTAGTGTGGCCGCTGAATCAACCAATTTTACTGTTGATCTGATGGAAAACGCGGCGAAGCAATTTAACAACATTGGCGCGACGACTCCTGTCGTTCCATTTCGTATTTTGCTGTCACCCTGTGGTAATGCCGTTTCTGCCGTAAAGGTTGGGTTTACCGGCGTTGCAGATAGTCACAATGCCAACCTGCTTGCACTTGAAAATACGGTGTCAGCGGCTGCGGGGCTGGGAATACAGCTTCTGAATGAGCAACAAAATCAGATCCCCCTTAATGCGCCATCCTCCGCGATTTCGTGGACGACCCTGACGCCGGGTAAACCAAATACGCTGAATTTTTACGCCCGGCTAATGGCGACACAGGTGCCTGTCACTGCGGGGCATATCAATGCCACGGCTACCTTCACTCTTGAATATCAGTAACTGGAGATGCTCATGAAATGGCGCAAACGTGGGTATTTATTGGCGGCAATGTTGGCGCTCGCAAGTGCGACGATACAGGCAGCCGATGTCACCATCACGGTGAACGGTAAGGTCGTCGCCAAACCGTGCACGGTTTCCACCACCAATGCCACGGTAGATCTCGGCGATCTTTATTCTTTCAGTCTCGTGTCTGCCGGTGCGGCATCGGCCTGGCATGATGTTGCGTTAGAGTTGACTCATTGTCCGGTGGGAACATCGAGGGTCACCGCCAGCTTCAGCGGGGCAGCCGATAGTACGGGATATTATAAAAACCAGGGGACCGCGCAAAACATCCAGTTAGAGCTGCAAGATGACAGTGGCAACACATTGAATACTGGCGCAACCAAAACAGTTCAGGTGGATGATTCCTCACAATCAGCGCACTTCCCGTTACAGGTTAGAGCATTGACGGTAAATGGCGGAGCCACTCAGGGAACCATTCAGGCAGTGATTAGCATCACCTATACCTACAGCTGAATCCGAAGAGATGATTGTAATGAAAAGAGTTATTACCCTGTTTGCTGTACTGTTGATGGGTTGGTCGGTAAATGCCTGGTCATTCGCCTGTAAAACCGCCAATGGCACCGCTATCCCTATTGGCGGTGGCAGCGCCAATGTCTATGTAAACCTTGCGCCTGCCGTGAATGTGGGGCAAAACCTGGTCGTAGATCTTTCGACGCAAATCTTTTGCCATAACGATTACCCGGAAACCATTACAGACTATGTCACACTGCAACGAGGTTCGGCTTATGGCGGCGTGTTATCTAATTTTTCCGGGACCGTAAAATATAGTGGCAGTAGCTATCCATTTCCTACCACCAGCGAAACGCCGCGCGTTGTTTATAATTCGAGAACGGATAAGCCGTGGCCGGTGGCGCTTTATTTGACGCCTGTGAGCAGTGCGGGCGGGGTGGCGATTAAAGCTGGCTCATTAATTGCCGTGCTTATTTTGCGACAGACCAACAACTATAACAGCGATGATTTCCAGTTTGTGTGGAATATTTACGCCAATAATGATGTGGTGGTGCCTACTGGCGGCTGCGATGTTTCTGCTCGTGATGTCACCGTTACTCTGCCAGACTACCCTGGTTCAGTGCCGATTCCTCTTACCGTTTATTGTGCGAAAAGCCAAAACCTGGGGTATTACCTCTCCGGCACAACCGCAGATGCGGGCAATTCGATTTTCACCAATACCGCGTCGTTTTCACCAGCGCAGGGCGTCGGCGTACAGTTAACGCGCAACGGTACGATTATTCCAGCGAATAACACGGTATCGTTAGGAGCAGTAGGGACTTCGGCGGTAAGTCTGGGATTAACGGCAAATTACGCACGTACCGGAGGGCAGGTGACTGCAGGGAATGTGCAATCGATTATTGGCGTGACTTTTGTTTATCAATAAAGAAATCACAGAACATTGCTAATGCTGGTACGCAATATTGCCTGAAGCTAAAAACCTGCACGTTAGCCCTTTGTAGGCCAGATAAGACGCGTCAGCGTCGCATCTGGCATAAACAAAGCGCACTTTGCCGACAATCCGAACTGAGCCTGCCATTGGCAGGCTCTGGTGTTCTTTTACGCTACCATGCTAATAATCAACACAATAATCAGCCCAACCACGGAGTTGACCAGCTCCAGCAGACCCCATGTTTTCAACGTGTCTTTTACTGACAGGTCAAAGTAACCTTTGAACAACCAGAATGAGGCATCGTTAATGTGGGTGAGGGTGTTGGAACCCGCAGCCGTCGCCAGTACCAGCAGCGCCGGATTCACGCCAACCAGTTGACCGGTTGCTGGATCAAGGATTGCAGCACTGATAATCCCGGCGGCGGTCATCGCTGATACCACACCCTGACCCGTCGCCAGACGAATCAGTACGGTGATCAGCCATGCCATGATGTAGGGCGAGATATTGCCGTGGGACATCAACATGCCGATGGTGTCACCAATGCCGGTGTCGATGATGGTCTGCTTCAGCACGCCGCCCGCACCGATGATCAGAATCACCATCGCAATGCTTTTTACCGCGCTTTCAAAGGCGTTCATCACCCACTGCATGTCATGACCACGCGCGGTGCCAAAGAGTACGAATGCAACCACCATCGCAATAAACATTGCAATCGGCGATGAACCTATAAAGTTAACCACTTCCCACGCAGGGGTGTCTTTGACCAGCCAGATATTGGCGATGGTGGTGGAGATCATAATGATTGCCGGGATCAGCGGCACCAGAATCGAAACGCCGAAAGAGGGCAGATTATTCATATCTACCGGTTGATCTGCTTTCAGGAATGATGGCGTTGGGCGCTCAAGATTACCGAGGAACTTCGGCAGAATCAGGCCTGCGCAGATTACGCTTGGGATTGTCACCAGTACACCATAGATATAAACCATCCCCATATCTGCACCATAAGCATTCACCAGCGCCACCGGACCCGGCTGCGGAGGGAAAAGTGAATGTGCGGTGGTAGCAGCCGCTACTGCCGGAATAGCCAGTTTCAGGAACGGAATTTTAGCTTCGGCGGCAATGACGATAACCAGCGGCGCTAACATGATAAAGGCCACTTCATAGAACATCGCCAGACCAAAAATCAGGCCGATGATAATCACCGATATCTGGACATAGCGCAGGCCGAGACGCGCCAGCAGCGTATGCGCTATCTGGTGCGCCGCGCCGGAGTCGACCATCAATTTACCAATGACCGCACCGAACACAACAATGATTGCCAGTTCCCCCAGCGTGTTGCCGAAGCCCGCTTTCATGGTGTGCAGCAGCGACATCAAATCCATGCCCGCCAACATCCCGACGGATAGCGCCGCCACTAGCAAAGCCACCATTGAATTGATTTTGAACTTCAAATTCAGTACCAGCATCAGGCCGATACCGAATACTACCCAAAGAATGTTAAGCACATGCATAACGTTTTACCTTACCTGGTTGAACCGTTGTTATTTTGGGCGACATGTTATGTAAATTGGTCAACCATTGTTGCGATGAATGTCACACCCTCTGATTAATAACTATCAATTACCCTTTGCTGCAATTTGCAGCAACGAGCGTGCGCGTGAAAATCTTGTGATGTGGTTAACCAATTTTGGAATTCGGGTTGACATGTATTACCAAAAGGTAGAACTTATACGCCATCTCATCCGATGCAATGCCACGGCTGCGGTCTGGTTGTTCATCCGGATACCTAAACAACTCCAGGGTTCCGCGTCTCTTTGCTGTGGAACCCACTATGTGAAAGAGGAAAAATCATGGAACAGACCTGGCGCTGGTACGGCCCTAATGATCCGGTCACTTTAGCTGATGTCCGTCAGGCGGGCGCGACTGGCGTGGTTACCGCTTTGCACCATATCCCGAACGGGGAAGTATGGTCCGTAGAAGAGATCCTCAAACGCAAGGCGATCGTTGAAGACGCAGGCCTGGTGTGGTCTGTCGTAGAAAGCGTGCCAATTCACGAAGATATCAAAACTCATACTGGCAACTACGAGCAGTGGATCGCTAACTATCAGCAAACTCTGCGCAATCTGGCGCAGTGCGGCATTCGCACCGTGTGCTACAACTTCATGCCGGTGCTCGACTGGACCCGTACTGACCTCGAATACGTGCTGCCAGATGGCTCCAAAGCTCTGCGCTTCGACCAGATCGAATTTGCTGCGTTTGAAATGCACATCCTCAAGCGTCCAGGCGCGGAAGCGGATTACACCGAAGAAGAAATTGCTCAGGCCGCTGAACGCTTCGCCACTATGAGCGACGAAGACAAAGCGCGTCTGACCCGTAACATCATTGCCGGTCTGCCGGGCGCGGAAGAAGGGTACACCCTTGACCAGTTCCGTAAGCACCTGGAGCTGTACAAAGATATCGACAAAGCCAAACTGCGCGAAAACTTTGCGGTCTTCCTGAAGGCGATCATTCCAGTTGCGGAAGAAGTTGGCGTGCGTATGGCTGTTCACCCGGACGATCCGCCGCGCCCAATCCTCGGCCTGCCGCGTATCGTTTCCACCATTGAAGATATGCAGTGGATGGTTGATACCGTAAACAGCATGGCGAACGGTTTCACCATGTGCACCGGTTCCTACGGCGTGCGTGCTGACAACGATCTGGTTGATATGATCAAGCAGTTCGGTCCGCGTATTTACTTCACCCATCTGCGTTCCACCATGCGTGAAGATAACCCGAAAACCTTCCACGAAGCGGCGCACCTGAACGGTGACGTTGATATGTACGAAGTGGTGAAAGCGATTGTTGAAGAAGAACACCGTCGTAAAGCGGAAGGCAAAGAAGACCTGATCCCGATGCGTCCGGACCACGGTCATCAGATGCTGGACGACCTGAAGAAGAAAACCAACCCAGGTTACTCCGCAATTGGTCGTTTGAAAGGTCTGGCTGAAGTTCGCGGCGTCGAAATGGCGATCCAGCGCGCTTTCTTTAGCCGTTAATATCCACCGGCATGGCTGCGCGCCGTGCCGGTTCCTTCTTCCTTGCCGTCACTCTCTGAAGACGGATTCTGGAGTTTACGATGACTACTATTGTTGACAGCAATCTGCCGGTTGCCCGCCCGTCATGGGATCATTCTCGTCTGGAATCACGCATTGTGCATCTCGGTTGCGGGGCGTTTCACCGCGCGCACCAGGCGCTGTACACCCATCACCTGCTGGAAAGCACGGATAGCGACTGGGGGATCTGCGAAGTTAACCTGATGCCAGGTAACGACCGCGTGCTGATCGAAAACCTGAAAAAACAGCAACTGCTGTACACCGTGGCGGAAAAAGGCGCAGAAAGCACCGAGCTGAAAATTATTGGCTCGATGAAAGAAGCGCTGCACCCGGAAATCGACGGTTGTGAAGGTATTCTCATCGCGATGGCGCGTCCGCAGACGGCGATTGTCTCCCTGACGGTCACAGAGAAAGGTTATTGCGCCGATGCGGCAAGCGGTCAGCTGGATCTCAATAATCCGCTGATTAAGCACGATCTGGAAAACCCGACTGCGCCGAAGTCCGCGATTGGTTACATCGTCGAAGCGTTGCGTCTGCGTCGTGAAAAAGGGCTGAAAGCGTTTACGGTGATGTCCTGCGACAACGTGCGTGAAAACGGTCACGTGGCAAAAGTTGCCGTTCTGGGGCTGGCTCAGGCGCGCGATCCGCAACTGGCGGCATGGATTGAAGAGAACGTCACCTTCCCGTGCACCATGGTTGACCGTATCGTTCCTGCCGCTACCCCAGAAACGTTGCAGGAAATTGCTGACCAGCTGGGCGTTTACGACCCGTGCGCCATTGCCTGCGAACCGTTCCGTCAGTGGGTCATTGAAGATAACTTCGTTAATGGTCGCCCGGACTGGGATAAAGTGGGCGCACAGTTCGTTGCAGACGTTGTGCCGTTCGAAATGATGAAACTGCGTATGCTGAACGGCAGCCACTCTTTCCTGGCGTACCTCGGTTACCTCGGCGGCTATGAAACTATTGCCGACACCATGACTAACCCGGATTATCGCAAAGCGGCCTTTGCCCTGATGATGCAGGAACAAGCGCCAACGCTGTCGATGCCGGAAGGTACGGACCTGAACGCCTATGCGACGCTGCTGATCGAGCGTTTCAGCAACCCGTCTCTGCGTCACCGTACCTGGCAGATTGCGATGGACGGCAGCCAGAAGTTACCGCAGCGTCTGTTGGACCCGGTGCGTCTGCACTTGCAAAACGGCGGTAGCTGGCGTCACCTGGCGCTCGGCGTGGCTGGCTGGATGCGTTACACCCAGGGGGTGGATGAGCAGGGGAATGCCATTGATGTGGTCGACCCGATGCTGGCGGAGTTCCAGAAGATCAATGCGCAGTATCAGGGCGCAGACCGCGTGAAAGCGCTGCTGGGCCTGAGCGGTATTTTTGCCGATGATCTGCCGCAGAATGCCGACTTTGTTGGCGCGGTGACGGCGGCATATCAGCAGCTGTGTGAACGCGGTGCGCGCGAGTGTGTGGCTGCGCTGTAACTAACTGATTACCCTACAGACTTACTGGTCAATCAAACGCATATTTGGTTGACCAGTTTTCGTTTTTTGCCCACCTGTACGTGCCAACTTCCAGTGCTAATGGTATAGTTTGAGATTGACGGGTGCCGTAAAATCGCCCGTTGTAGGCCGGATAAGGCGTGCACGACGCATCCGGCAAAAATTTGATTAACTGCACCTAACGGACACAACACCATGAAATCTGCCACCTCTGCGCAAAGACCTTACCAGGAAGTCGGGGCGATGATCCGCGATCTGATCATAAAGACGCCGTACAATCCTGGCGAACGGCTGCCGCCGGAGCGTGAAATTGCAGAAATGCTTGATGTCACGCGGACGGTGGTACGTGAAGCGCTGATCATGCTGGAGATCAAAGGGCTGGTGGAAGTGCGCCGGGGTGCCGGTATTTATGTTCTTGATAGCTCAGACAGCCAGAACACAGACGGTCCGGATGCCAACGTTTGCAATGATGCCGGTCCTTTTGAGCTGTTACAGGCGCGTCAGTTACTGGAAAGTAACATCGCGGAATTTGCCGCCCTGCAGGCTACCCGCGAAGATATCGTCAAAATGCGTCAGGCATTGCAACTGGAAGAGCGTGAACTGGCTTCCAGCGCGCCGGGTAGCAGCGAAAGCGGTGATATGCAGTTCCATCTCGCCATTGCCGAAGCAACGCATAACAGCATGCTGGTGGAGTTATTCCGTCAGTCCTGGCAGTGGCGGGAAAACAATCCGATGTGGATCCAGTTGCACAGCCATCTGGATGACAGCCTGTATCGCAAAGAGTGGTTGGGCGATCACAAACAGATCCTCGCCGCGTTAATCAAAAAAGACGCCCGAGCGGCGAAGCTGGCAATGTGGCAGCATCTGGAAAACGTGAAGCAACGTCTGCTTGAATTCTCGAACGTTGACGATATTTATTTTGATGGCTATCTATTTGATTCATGGCCGCTGGATAAAGTCGACGCCTGACTTATTATGATAAGCGCAAGGGTAAACGTTCCTTGCGCTTTCTTAAATTAAGAAGTCGCAATGAGTATTACTTTATAAATTGCAGGGTATTGTTTAAATATCTGTATAACCTGAATGTTAGTACTCATTCTTCCCAGTGGTTATTTACCAATATAATTCCATTCACCATTTTTTAATTCAAACAGTTCTGGGAGAGATGACGGTTGCAGAGTCATACGTTTGACATGTGCATTTTCATCCCCGGGGATAACTTTATATCCAATCTTAGCGTGGATCTCAGCGGTACCAGGATAGGCTTCTATACCAATTATTGGGTCATTTCCCATTCCAATATTAGCATTAAGTAATGCAGCAAGGGCGAATCCGGAAGAATTTGCTACCCCTGACACAGTCATTATCTGATCAATATAGATATCAATTCTTGGCAGTGTTGTATCTTGCCAATTTTCAACCTTTTCAAGGGGGAGTGTTGCCAGGTATCCTATCGTGGTTCCCGCATAGCCTGGAACATTGCAACCAGGGCCTAGGGTTATTTCATGTATCGTGTTTGGAATTTTAGAATCCATAGTTAGGTTAAACCGTAGACCAGCTTCTAACGCTGCGGAAACATGCGCCTTTTTACATACTCCACCGTATATTCCGTCTAATACTGAGCTGGCCTTCCAGGTACCACAGCGTATGTTTCCTGTGATTGAAATACCATCGGATTCTTTACATGCGGCTGTTACGTAATTGAATGGCCAATACCCTTGTTTACCAATTTCAAGCTGTCTAATTTCGACAACACTTCCCCCATCATAGTTATGGTTATTTCCACGAACAAGAGGTCTGACATAGATGTTTTCCGAGTTAAGATGCGAGGGCATACTGTCTGCTAATTCTTTATCGGCATTTGGATGATGAGCGAAATGATTATCTGTAAAAATTTTGTTGTTAGCGGCATTGCTTATTGGCATAGACATATTAATAACCTTTTATGAGTATTTCACTGATGTTTTAGAAAAATAGATAAATTTTTCTGTAGTAAAAAGAGAAGTAAACAAATGACATGCATGTTTCTGTTGTAGTGATATCAACTCTACACAGTGATATTAAAGGGTGGGAAACACTCTAAAGTATCAAAAAACGCTCATTTAAAATTATTTGCATGCAATTTAAAAGCATATCTTATTACTAATTGGAATTTGATGTTGTTATATTGATGTCTATATTAATAATGCCTGTGAATGGTGTTTTTGATGTATTTGATATGTTATCAATTTATATTATTTACAAACTAATTGTTTCAAATAATACATGGTTGATTATACGAAAATAAATAATCTCCCGCCGGGATTAAGTAGCGGCGGTGACAAGTATTTTCATCTACGTAACTATTCGGAATATTCAGAATATACTAGCAGTTTTTTTTGAGTTTGATGATTTTTATCAAATCATGACTTTTTTCCTGAAAAGTCAGTAGATATTCATAGGCAAGTAAGGTTTTATACTTTGCTGACAGGATTCAGGCCTGTCTCAGACTGACATGGATGTAATGAACAAAAGGGAATGGCTATGGAAAATGAGCATCAATACAGTGGTGCCCGGTATTCAGGGCAAGCCACATATGTTGCTAAACGTCAGGAGTGCGCAAAATGATGCGCCAATCACTTCAGGCTGTTTCACCTGAAATTTCAGGCAATAAAACGTTATCACTGCGTAAATCGGTATGCAGCGATCTCCTCACTCTTTTTAATTCTCCTCATTCGGCATTACCTTCATTACTTGTTTCAGGTATGCCTGAGTGGCAAGTGCATAACCAGAGCGACAAACATCTCCAGAGCTGGTATTGCCGTCAACTACGTTCTGCACTGTTATTTCATGAGCCTCGGATTGCGGCGTTGCAGGTCAATTTGAAAGAAGCGTACAGCCACACGCTGGCGATCAGCCTTGAGATAATGCTGCACCACGACGATGAACCGCTAACGTTTGATCTGGTCTGGGATAGTGGCGGTTGGTGTAGTGCGACGCTGGAGAATGTCAGCTAAGCACAATCTCCAGCTCGCGCAGTTCGCGCCAGAAGCGTTCGGCCACGGGATTCATACGGGTGTTCATCCGGTATGCATAGGCCTGAATCGGGATCACCAGTTCGTCCCGATTCAGAACGATAAGCTTCCCGCTGCGAATTTCTTGTTGGATGGCGTACTCCGGCAGCCAGGCAATCCCACAGCCGTCGAGGGCAACCTGCTTTAAAAGCTCGCTCATCGACGAGACAAAAAAGGTGCTGAAACTTAACTCACTGTGGCGCGTCAGGGTACGGTTAATCAATCGCCCCATGTAGGAGTTGCGGCTGTAATTCAGTAACGGAAAGTGTGGCTGTGCGAGGTTAAAAAGCGCTTCTCCGTGTTCGTCACTGGCGCAGACGGGGAACAATTGAGATTCAAATAAGCGAATGTGGTCAAACGGTGCTTCCAGCAAATCTTCGTCATGAAAGGAAAAAATACAGTCGCTTTGCCCTTCACGCAGTTTATCGACCGCTTCATCAACATCAATGGCTTCAATCGCCCAGGTAAAGAGCGGCGGCATCTGGCTGATAATGGACGGTAAAAGACCGAGAGAAAGAGAGTGTGCAGCGGCTACCTTGATTTTACGTTGCGCGTAATCGCTGCCGCCACGCAGTTCTGCAAGGTTGCTCTCTAACTGTTGCAGCAGATGGCGGATCTGCGAATGGAAGATTTTCCCTTGTTCCGAGAGTTGCAGAGGTGTCACCTGGCGGTTAAACAATTCAACGCCAATTGCCTGTTCCAGCGCGCGGATGCGACGGCTAAATGCGGGTTGTGAGACGTTGCGACTGACTGCCGCCTGGGAAAAGTTGCGGCATTTTTCCAGGGTCAGAAAATCATAAAGCCATTTTGTTTCAATATTATGCAAAACCGCACCACAGTCATCCATTACGTTTTACTCTGTCAGCCGCCCTTGCGGGCATTCTACGTCCATTCGGGCGGCTGACAACCGTTTATGCCGTTTCAAACGTTCCTTTCACGCAGGCTTTGCCGTCTTTAACCATCAGTTTGCCGCGGGCGTATACCTGTTCAATGCGCAGTTCTGGCGTCATGACCAGCAAGTCTGCGTCATTGCCTGGCAGAATTTCGCCTTTCCCGGTCAGGTTAAGGAAACCGGCTACGCTACTGGTGAGCGGGCGCAGGGCATCGCTGATACTGAAATCATAGTCTTTGACCAGCACCTGCACGGTTTCCAGCAACGTTTCAAAACCTGCAACACCGATATGGGTTAAATTCCCTTCGTCATCGAAGAACGGCTGGCTACCGTTGCCGTCAGAGCTGAGGGTGACGCGTGCCAGCGGAATACCGGCCTGAACGGCGCGGGCAATACCTTCGGCAGGGGCGACTGGTTCGTCAATGCTGCTGGTGATGTCGATAGTGCCGCCTTTGTGCGCAAACTCCAGCGCCTGCTCAAACAACGGTACGTTGCGGTTAACGTGGGTCGGCAGCAACTTATTGATGGGAACATCGCAGTTTTCCAGCAGGTCATAGATAGGCTGCAATGCCTTTTTGCTGTCGCCCATGTGGAACACAGTGACGCCAGGCTTACCGCCGAGCAAACCGCCAACGCGGGATTCCGCCGCCATATTGGCCAGGTGATAAACGTCCGGTGCGGCAGAGCGGTGATCAGAGATAGCGCATTTCACGCCAATCACGCGATCGATAATTGCCACGTCTTTTTCCACGGAACCTGTAATGGTGCGGGAAGGTACATGATAAGCGCCGGTCAGCATCCAGGCGCTGATGCCTTCCTCATTGAGCGCACGGGTCTTGGCGAGCAGGGATTCCGGGTGGCGAGAGACAGAGTCGGTGCCCAGCAGTCCAACCACTGACGTGACGCCCGCTTCTGTCAGACGACTTAACGCCACTTCCGGCGTACGCGTAGTGGGACCAGCTTCTCCGCCACCGCCAATCAAATGGACGTGTTGATCAATAAAACCTGGGCAGAGGATCTGCCCGCGGAGATCGACGACCATGCAGTCAGGTACGATGTCAGACGGGATATTGCTGGCAACGGCGATAATTTTGCCGTTAGCGACGAGGACATCGCAAATTCCCCGATCTTCCGGCGCATACAAATGCGCTCCCTGCAGCAGGGTAAAACCGGCTGCGGAATAATCAATCATGATAACTCCTTGTTAAACAATAAGCTGCATAACCCAGATCGACAGCAATGCGTTAATGACGCAGACCGTAATGATGTGCGGGTAATATTTGGCATTCACTTCGGCTGTCCCCAGGCAGCGACCGACATTTTGCACCGGGTTGCCCATTAAATACATTGCAGGCAGTAAAACAGTGACATCGTGGCCGGTTAATGCGCCGGCGGTTGCCAGACTGGCGGCAACACCGACTGCGCCGCCCATACTCATTAATGCGGCTAAAAGGACGGTTGCCGCTTCACCTGGCAATCCCCACAGCGCCATTACGGGTTCACAGATATGCCCCACCCAGTCGAGCAGGCCAGTAATTTTCAGTGCCTGAATGATGACAAATGCCATCACCACGTTGGGCAGCAGGTTGGTGGTGGCGATAGTAAAGCCACGGCGCGCGCCATCAATAAACATATCCATGACGTTTTTGCGGACCTGAGTTGTCATGCTTGCGCTCCTTGCGTTGGGTTGCGACGTTCTTCAAAGTTAAGCCAGACGCGCAAAATATTGGCACCGACAAATTTAAATACCAGGATGACGGCTAAAGGTACGATTACGGACGTCCCCAGAAAGGCAAACACCGCGACGCCGGAAGAGAAGTAGTTGGTGATGATGGCGCTACCGCTGGTTTGATATGCGGCGAAAATCACTTTATCGCGTTCGGTAATTTCACCTTCCTGCGCCAGCTCTTTGGTCATACCGGCGGCGGCATCAGTGTTTTGCAAGTTAGCGATCAGCGCCAGCGAGCAGATTCCTGGAATGCCCAACAATGGTTTTAGCACAGGTGTCATTAACTGCTGCGCGGCGCGTAATCCACCAAGACCATCGGTAATTGAAATAATCCCCAGAGAGAGAATGACTGACGGTGCCAGCTCCAGCGCAAAGAGAAAGCCATCTTTAGCCCCCGCGCCACCCGCTCCGCGAAATGAGGTGGTGGCTCCGTTCGCACCAGGCAGTTGCCCAAACGATCCGTTCAGAACGGAAAAATCAAAAACGCGCCACCAGCTGTCTGTCCCGGAAAAAACACCGGAAAAAAAGATTATGGTAAGAAAAAAAGCCAGATACCCTTTAATGCCCACTTTTTCTGTCGCCAGCTCCCCGGCTACAGCATCCCCTTGTTGTGTCATAACAATCCCCATTGTTTTTTTGTGTTTGTGTGTTGCTTGAGCCAGGAAAATTCCTGGAGCTGAAAAACCTTATCAGCCATGTGGGTATGGGGAAAATGCAAGTATGTTTCTGGCTATGCGTTTTTTGCATAGCGGAAAAATTACGCTGTTTGAACAAGATGCTGCGAAGGATTTCGTTGCAGAAAATTCATAAATCCAGTGACAATGACGTGAGTAAATAAAAACGGAAAATCCAGGGACGAAAATGCGATGGCAAAGTACAACGAAAAAGAGCTGGCGGATACGAGCAAGTTTTTAAGTTTTGTTCTCCGACATAAACCGGAGGCGATTGGTATCGTACTTGACCGTGAAGGATGGGCGGATATTGATAAGCTCATACTTTGTGCACAAAAAGCAGGTAAGCGGTTAACCCGTGCATTACTGGATACCGTTGTCGCCACCAGCGATAAAAAGCGTTTTAGTTATTCCAGTGATAGTAGGTGCATTCGCGCGGTTCAGGGGCATTCGACTTCGCAGGTCGCCATTGCCTTTGCCGAAAAAACACCGCCACAATTTCTCTACCACGGTACAGCAAGCCGCTTTCTTGACGAGATAAAAAAACAAGGGCTGATTCCAGGAGAGCGTCATTACGTGCATCTCTCTGCTGATGAAGCAACGGCACGCAAAGTGGGAGCAAGACACGGATTGCCGGTTATTTTAACCGTCAAAGCACAGGAAATGGCGAAACGAGGCATCCCTTTCTGGCAAGCGGAAAACGGGGTCTGGCTGACATCAACGGTTGCTGTTGAGTTTCTTGAGTGCCCGAAGAAAAGAGCTGATTAATGTTTGCTCGTGCCAGATGCGGCATAAACGCCTTGCGCTCCCTACAAAAGCATAAAAATTCAATATATTAGAGAGATAGTGTAAGCCTGATAAGCGTAGCGCATCAGGCAATTTGGCTTTTGTCATGAGTCTGAAAGGATACCCTCGCAAAAGGGTATCCTTTAATAACTACTTCAGAAATTAAAGTGATTTACGGCAGGCAGTTAGTTGAGCGCTGGAATCTGCGTCGCTTCCAATCCTGCCCGTCAGCATCTGCACATAGACGTGACTATTGTAATCATCCTGTTGATTGGTCCAGTAAGCACCCGCGGTAAATTGCGAATCACTGGAAAACTCCCCAACGTTCCCCCACTCACCATATAGCGATCCCAACGTGCGTTTGTTTTCGCCAGACGTTAAATGTGCGACGCCAGGAAGATTATATCCATCACTTTTCGCGTTGCAGAACGCATTGGCAGTTAGCCAGATATTGGTTTGATTCCCATGATTCACCCACCAGCCTTTCAGCTTAATTAATGTCTGGTAGGTTGTACCTCCTTGTCTGGGAACAGCGCTTATTACGACTGAAGTTTGGTCGCCGGTATTTGTGAAAGAAACTTTACCTGAAGCATCGACAGACACCCAACTCTGTGAACTTGTGAACATATAATCACTAACGGTTTTACCCGCTTCAAAGTTGTCATCATTAAGTGTGTAGTACGCCCCTATAAAACCTTCACTGGGGAATGTAGCCGTTGTGAAGGTATGGTTGTTGACTGTTACATGACCGTGCATGTCTTTTATTGAGCGGACAAGATCCAGTGATATGCTTAAGTTTGCTTGATGAACACCGTTCAGCATAGGAATGAGAGTCGCTCTGCCCTCTACGCCGCCAGTGACAGTGACGGTGTACTCGCCATAATTTCTTTGGCTGTAATCAATATTGCTCAACTTCAGGAGGTTCACGTAGGCACCTGACTGGACAAATTCCAGATGATCAGACGTCACTATCGGGTTACCGTACTTGTCTTGCAATATTAACGTAAGTGTCGCGCTCTCCTGGAAGTCAGCCATAAAAGAGCTAACGCTAGATTTCAATGTTGATTTACTTTCATCTGCCGTACCAGGAATCAATGTAATGGCTGCGGATTTGTGGACTTGCCCGGACTGATCGGTACGCGTAGTTGGATTATTAATCACCGGGCTGCCTTTGGTGTCTAAGCTGTAACTAACGTCGACACCTTCAACCGGGAATCCATAATCATCTTCTACTCGTGAAGTGATGGTGCTGCTATCAACCCCGTCGGCGATTATGGTGTCAGGAGAAGCCACTACACTCACAACATGTGCCGTTGTAGCATCAGCCTTAACCGCAACCGTCACCTGGCTCTGAACGGGAACGTCTTTGCCCATTGTGGCCGTAACGGTATATACATTGACTTTGTCACTGGTCAGCGTCACTTTGGCCTGACCTGACTGATCAGTCAGGATTTCCCCTGTATTGCTTAGCGTTGCACCATCAGGTGTTACGCTAAAGGTGATAATTTGCCCCGGCATCAATTCACCCTGAATATTTCTTGCCGTTGCGGTCAGTGTAATACCTTCACTGTTATGGACCGTGGTTTCTGGCTTCGATGATGTTAACTCGAGTTTGCCCTTTGCCACACTCACGTCAACTTTACGACTACTGTTATTGTCCAGCGTTGCTGTCACCTGATAGACCCCAGGCTGGGTGCTGATAAGGTTAACGTACGCATAGCCGTTATTATCGGTGTAAGCCGTATCGTCTATCGTAATGTTAGCGGTTGGCAGCGCACTTAATCTGACGCGTTGACCGGCTATGACGTTATTAAACGCATCCTGTACGTGTATTCGTAGCGTGATGTTTTCGCCAACCATTATCGTTTTTTCGGCTCCGGTTATACTTATTATCTTCGCCGAACTTTCATCCGGGAGCACTGATAAACTAAACGTTTTATTATCGGATGATTGCGCTTTCCGGCTCACCACTACGTTATGTTGTCCGGCAATATTGCTGGTCATTATTACCGTCGCTTGACCCTGCGTATTGGTGGTGACTTCTGTTCCGCTTAGTGTGACATCGTTACTCTGGAAAGTGACCTGTTGGTCTTTAAGCGGATTTTGGTATGCGTCCAGGATCGTTGCTGTCAGGGTACTCCCCGTACTGTTGCCAGCAACTATGGTATTTAATGAGGCAGTCAGCGGCTGGAGCTGCGCGCTGCTTGTATCCCCAATAAAATAGACTAGCTGATTAGCACTGGTATTATTTCTGCTCAGCGTTGCCGTCACTGTAAACTCACCCGCCTTTGTGCCTCGCAATGTGACCACGGCATTGCCGTTTGAATCGGTGCGAGCGGTGTCACTACTTAGCGTGAAGTTCCCTGTCATAGATGCTGGCAAGGTAAATTTCACATCCTCATCCGGTAGTGAGTGTCCATAAACATCTTTCACACTGGCAGTCAGGGTAACGGTATCTGTATTGTTAGCAATCGTACTGCCCGATCCGGCATTCAAAATAATTACCGATTGTTCCCTGTTTGGGACCACGGTAACCGTAACCGACTGGTGAATATTTTTATCCGCCTCAAGCGAGGCATCGACGGTATAGTTACCTGCTTTTGAACTGGTCAGGTGCACCCGCGCAATCCCGGACTGGTCAGTTGTGGCGGTCGTGTTGTCCAGTTGCGAGTCAGTTGGTGCCACAAAATTCACTTTCATATCTTTTAACGGGTTGTTATGAAAGTCTGTGACGGTGGCGGTCAGGGTACTACCCTGGCTATTACCAGCACTAATGGTATCTGGCGCGGCAACCAGTTGTTTGAGTTTTGGCGTATTCGAATCGCTAACAAATTTCGCAGTTACCCGTTGAGTAGAACCATTTGGCAGCGTAGCGCTAATCGTATTTTCTTCCGCAACCTGACTTATCATGTTGATTGTGGCAACACCATGTGCATCAGTATTTTGCTGCGTCGGTTCTACAAATTCCGCGCTTCCTTTCTCATTCTTAAAGGTGACCTGATGATTTCTCAGGGGATTATCACTCTCATCAGTGACGTTAATAGTGATGGTATTAAACGTCTTTTTATCGGCGTAAACGTCATTATTCGTTGCGGATAATGTGGCGACGTGAGCCTTATTCTGGTTTGCTTCGATATTATAAATATGCGATTGCAGAGGAGTATTCCAGTTGTGAAGGCTAAGTTGTGCCCTCAGGGCTGCTCCTTGCTTATGGGCCGGATAATTCGCTGCATAAACGCCCGGATGCTCTTCGTGCCAGACAACCGTGGCGCCTGGTTTGCTGTTCTCGACAGTGACAGCTTTTACCAACGCGTCTTCTTGATATTCAACCGGTTTATTGTTGTCGTCTTTCAGTTCTACCCTGACTTTGATGTCGTCTCCGGCATAATACAATATGTTATCTATGGATATTGAAGAATGGTCGCGGGATGAGACAACAGGGACGATATTAACGACGATGGATTCTTTTACCGCACTCTCACCGTTAAGTTGCGGTGTCAGTGTTACTGAACCTGAAGTCGTTCCTGCAGTCAGCATCTGTGTGTAGCTACCATCCCCGTTATCTGTCCAGTCAGACAGAGTGATATCCTGAACACCTTCACTGCGGGTTTGCAGTGCCAGCCCCGGAACCGGGGTACCGTCGGAATCGTGCGCAGTCACAGTCAATGTGGTAGTCGATTTTTTATCTGCTGCCAGGGTTAGCGGATTAACGGATAACAGAGAATCTTTCTGGCTTAATGCCGGAGCCTGGATGACGACCATGCTTTGCTCACGATGTGACAGATTACCTTTTACATCCTCAGCGGTAACGTCTATCGGCCACGTATTATCGGTTTCCGGGGTGTTAGTGAAGCGGTAACCAGGCAGCGTGACTGTGATATCTTTTCCGGAAGTGCTGACTTTTCCTCCAGCAGATTCCAGCGCAGCAGCGTCGATTTTATAGCCTTTCAGGGCATATTTGGTCTGTAGCGAGGAAACCAGCGATTTTATTTCTCCAGACTTTCCTTTCACCGGATCCAGCAGACTCAGGCGAATCAGCTCTTTCTTGCGATATTCCAGAACGATGTTGTTGTTGCGATCAATCAGGTCATAACGACTACCGGCCAGACTGCGCCGTCCGGCCACTTCGTCCGGGTTAAGCTGTTTCTGCATTGAACTGCTGGGTTGCCAGGTCAGATCAACGGCAAAACGTGTGTCATTTTCACCTTGCTTCCCCTGACGTTGTTCTGCACTGAGAGTCAGAAGCGGGAAGGGGGTATAGTTGAGGCCCGCGGTAATAGCATGGGGATTACTTTGACGATCATTCTTGTCAAACAGCGCCACTTCATCACCATAGTATTGTTCATAGACCAGTTTTCCACCCAGTTGTGGCCAGGCTGGTAACCAGCCTTCCGCGCGTAAATCCCAGCCGTTAGCCGGGCGGGCTTCGTAGTCATTATCCAATTCTGGTGCGCTACGCCAGCCGGTCAGGCCGATATAAGCATTGCTGCTCAACTTCAGATAATCACGCCAGTATTCTGCGCCAAGTCCCGCGCGGGAGTGATAGCGGCTCAGGTCGTGATCAAAAAACAGGTTGATGCCTGACATCCAACTGGGGGTGAAGTAACGCCAGCCTAAACCGGTGTTGATCTGGGTACGATCGTCTGTTCGGTGAAGGGTATGCTGGCTGAAGAGCAGAGAATCGGGTGTGTCATACCACGGATGCAGGAAGTCGAATTGCGAATTTTTCAGGCTGAAATCTTCATCCACACCCAGAGAGATTTTCGCAGTGCCAAAGTTATTTAACCAATCAGTCATCGCGCCTGAGGCTTCTGAAGACGCCCAACCACGCGCCATGCCGCTGGCCTGCTCACTATTCATATCTTGTGAAAGCAGAGTGCCAACTCGCTGCGAAGTGCTGGCTATTTGATTCTCCAGCGTGTTTTCGCCATTCGCAGGCGTTACAGCATTTTGTTGCTCAGGACTTTTCTGCGAGGTTGTTGCCGGAACATCCAGTTCTTCACCCTGGCGCACGTTATCAAAGCCGCGAGCAAAAGTACGAAACTGATTAAGACGACGAAGCTCTTCCAGTGAAATACCAAACCGGTCAGCAACACTTTGCGCTGATTCCAGCGCGCCAAGCGTGTAAGGTACGGTTTTATTTTCTGTAAGAGGGGGAGGAGATGAAACTGTCATCTGGGGTTTAGCGTGTACCACATTTTGTGCCGTCGCGATGACGGGGAAAAAAATTTGTGTGAATAAACAAACTCCGGCGGCCAGGCGGCGTATTTTGTCACCCAGACCGCATAAAGAGTTTTGATCATTATTTTTTATTTGCTGCGCATTTGTCGAAGCCATAGTGACCTTCCGTGAAAAAACAGAATTAAACGTGTTTTTTCTAGCACGGAGGTATAAAACGATCCTGACTATAATATGACCAGAAATAATGAATTAGCCGTAAATTTGCTAAACCATGAATAATAGTGGCGGTGGCTGAGCACCTCCAAAGAACAAGGGTGTTTTAGTTATTTTACGTGCTGTGCTGAAAAGTTAAATAATTAAATCAACTAAGAGTAATTCGTATGTATTTTGAATATTTGCATCCCGCAGATTAACGCTGCGATAAATAGCGCAGCTGCGCCGCAGAGCGTGGCACTGGCGAGCGCCGACGTTCCGTTGCCGAGCATGCTGGTCAGCACCGGGCCAAGAATTTGCCCGATACCATAAATAAGTGTCACAAAGCCCAAAAGATTAAGATTTCCCGGCACGCTAAGCTGGCGGGCGATGGTCATCACCAAAGAGGTAGTCCCCATAAAGGTGCCGCCAAAACCAATACTGCTGATGATGAGTAATAAAGGAGAGCTACTGGCGAGGGTTAACAGTACGCAGACAGCCTGCACCAGCAAATTCGCGGTCAGGCAAGGTAATGCTCCCCACCGTTTGGCTGCCCATAGCCAGCCAAAGCAACCTGGGACAATTGACAAGCCAACCAGTGTCCAGAGGTGAGCCGTCAGCACAGGCTGGCCCGCGTCTTTCGCCATGAGCGGCAGGTAGGTGGCGACGATGATATAACCAAAACCCGCCAGACCATACAAAATCGCCAGTAACCACCAGCTCATGGGTTGTTGGGCAATTTTTGCCAATGGTGCTGGTGCGATAATATGTTTCTTCGACGGAATGAGCAGCGCCAGAACAAGCAATATTATGGCAGAAAGTGCCCCGGCACCTTGCCACAACGTTTGTGAAGAGAGGGCAAAATGCAGGCCTGCCAGCACATATTCATTGCCCAGAGCGATGCCGACGCCAACGCCAGAAAATAGCGCCGCAAGAACAAAGGGATGGCGGGTGTGTTGCATGATAAGCGTCGAGCCGAAAATCAACATCCCGGCGCTGGCGACCCCTGCCAGAAAGCGAATGATGAAAACCAGAAGAAACGGCGGCAACCACGCCATCGCGAGGATTAATAATCCGGTTGCGAGGGCGGAAGTTAACAGGAATGGGCGCAGGCGTGAGGGCAAATGAAACGCGCCGAATGAAAACAGCAGGCTCCCCGCCAGATACCCGGCATAGTTACCACTGGCGATCCACGAGAGTTCGCTAAAGGAAAACTCGCCTTCCGCCAGCATGACTGGCAGCATCGGCGTATAGAGAAAGCGGCCTAAACCCATACCTAAGGTCAGAACCAGCATCCCGAATAACGCGGTGCTGAAAGAAAAACGTTCTACGGGATGCGATGTCGAATTCATGTTCTTCCTTGTTTGTATTATTTTGAGTTAACAAGTTAATAACAAAAAAGGAGAACCTGCCAGACTGTTATCGTGATTTTGTCGACGTAAAGCGATAAAAAAGATTGGGTTCGCCAACGATATAGATGTTGCCACTGGCATCCATCGCTATCCCTTCCGCCTGCTTGATATTGTGTGAAAGGCCATACCTGCCTTTGGTTAACGACATTTCGCCGATAACGTCACCTGTCACGGTCACTTCCTGCAGGGCGCGTGACTCATGTGACAACACCAGCAACGTATTTTTTTGTGGGTTAAATTCCGCGCCAGAAACATCATCCAAAGTAAACTGACGCTGCAACGCTTTATCTTTGCTGATATGCAACTCATCGCTACGCAATAGCCCGGTAACTTTGTAGACCTCTATCGGATTTTTCTCTTTAAAAAACCAGAAGGTATGGTCCTGAGAGGAATAAGCCAGCCCTTCAAATCCAGAGTTTGTTGGCGTTTCCTGCAATGGGATTTTTATTTTTTTGAGGATGCTCACTTCCGAATCAGCGTTAAGTGAAATCACATAAATGGCATAATCACGTTCATCACTGATGACAAATTTATTATCACCAATGTATTCAATCGTCTCGAGATCCTTAACGAAATCGAGCGGAATGGTGCGGATCAGATCGCCCTCGGTCGTCATTTCAACGATGGTTGCAGGTTTGTTGATAGTGCTAAACAAGGTATTGCTCTGCGCAGACCAAGTCAGTGAGGAGATATTTTTAGTTACTCCTGTAATCTCTTTACCATCGATAGTGGCCTGATAATTCTGAAACCCTGCGACATGCTGGCTTTTACGGACGCAGGATTGCACAAAAAACAGGCTTGCCGCCACGATGGCGCAAAGAAAAACGATAAAGGTGATGCGCTTTTTCAACTTGTTGCTCCTTATTATTGCTTTTTTCTCGTCAAATTCAGTGCGACAGATAAGGAGTATACGGATGAAGCTTAATGAATTCTTAACGCGGGGCGATGAAATAGTAAACGCCGCAGGGGAGTTGCGGCGTTTGTCTTTGGATGGCGGAACATTTTCAGCTTACATCGACTGATAAATGCGCCTCATCCATGAATGATAGATGAGGCGGTTAACAATTTATATCCTCTGCCATACTCACTCTTTTTGGGTGATTATTGAACTATTCGTCAACTATATACGTTGGCTGATAAGACGTTAAACCCGGAATGGAAAAACTGCTATTCACTTCTTTCTTTAAACGGGCTTGATTAAAACTGTTACTGTCCTGTTGCTCGGTACTGTTCTTGGCTTGTTTATCGGTACTGTCATTGGCTTTTTTATCGATATTATCATTGTAAAGATATGCACTCTTAAGAGAAACATTATTCACTTTGGCATTGAAAAAACAGGCATTTTTAAAAATCGTATCTATAAATATCGTATTGAACAACCATGCATGGTTAAATAGAATATTAGAACCTTCTGTACCAGTGAAATTAGTATTGTTAAATGTTGCAGCAGAAAAGTTTGTATTAAACAGTTTGCATTTTGTTAAATTAGCGTTTGTAAAATTGGTAAACATGCAGACAGTACCAGTAAGATCATATTCTGAAAGATCTTTATCCGATAGATCGGAATAATTTAGTATTGCTCCAGTAAGAATTACTTTAGGTGTACCAGGTATTCGAGGTGTTGCAGGTATTTTAGGTGCTCCAGGTATTTCAGGTATTTTAGAAGTATCAGATGTTGCAGATTTTGCAGATTTTGCAGATGTTGCAGATGTTTCATATAGAATGACTGATGTGAAATCTATGTGTTCAAGATAAGCCTTACTAAGGTCACTTCCAGTAAAATTAACGCCAGTGAGAACTTTTCCGCTGAAGTTACAGTTTCGTAGATTTGCGTTTTTGAAATTTACATAAGTCAAGTAGCGAACTTTACGAAAATCATTATTTTCTAATGTGGCATTTTCGAATTTTGCATTACGCAGATCACAATCTGTAAAATCCACGCCTTCACAGATCGTACCGGAGAAATCCGCTTTTCTAAGAATGCTGCCATTAAAATTGACATTCCTTAGAGCCATTTTAGACAAGTCTATGCCGGTTAAATCCATTCCCGCTAAATTCAACCCTTTGATACACCGTTGACCCGTTGAATCTTTAGGAATAGCAGTGCTAATAGTATTGATGACAATATCACCTATCTTGAAGGTCATTGTAATTCCTGCATCAGAGACAGAGAGTTTTCGCGTAAGACGTTCACTCTTATCTCCAGTGATACTCTTCTGAGCAACGTAAAAGCGCTCGCATGTATGACAAAATCTTTTCCAGCTCTCATTTGGTGTCAGATTATTGTCCGGGAGGAAGTTAGCAATGCTATAAAGATCGTTCAGAACGCTATTTCTTATTTCAGGAGAGGCGCACTCTATAATTTCAGAGGTGGATATTGTATTTTTTATTTTATCTCTATTATCCGTGAGATTTCGTGATCCTGCTATATTTGGCTGCTGGTGATTTTCTCTGTAGTATTGCAGCACATTTTCCCATTGTAAGTTTGTCAACGAGATAGTTTCAGTCTCGTTATTATTATCCCGTATGGTTAATTGACTTTCTACTGGGTCAAAAGAAATCATGAAGTTATTCAGATGTCGATATTGATGAGTAGCATCTAATTTCACTTCAAATGAATTTGAACTTTTGCAGGCATGTTTTAAAAACTTATCATAGGGAAGGTATTGATCTTTATCTGCATGTTGTGGGTCATTGTGCAAAACAGAGCAAATACTCTCTTTCAAATTGTTCTTGTCAATATAGATTGGTAGTTGCGCTTTTTGTTCCATTATTTTAATAAACTGCTGCAGTTGCTCGGTTTTAACATTGCAACTATGACTTATATCTTTGTGGTAAACAGTTAATACGCTTTCATTATCATCTTGTCGATTAAATATTATTTTTAGATCGTTAATTTCAAACTCATTTAAACCATTTCTTTTGGTTTTGGCGATGATTTGTTCTGTTGTTGATGAATATCGATTTAAGGTTAATTCGAGATTGTCGGGATTAGAGATAAGGTGAATAAAAACATTCAGTACACGCTTAATAAAACCATCATTCAAATGATTTATATCATAATTAATTTGTTTTTGTATGGTTTCAATTTCCGTGTTAATGTCAAATGGTTGGTTGCTTTTTTTATGGCAAGGTTTTAGTCCCGAATACATGTCGAGTGTTGGAAGAATATCGCCGTATATGTTAAATGTGGAGCCCATATTTTTATCCTTGAATTGTGAAATGTTCTTCTAAATCTAAAATAATTATGGGGGGTAAAGATAAGCTTCACACTGAAACTTATCTTTATCATTACCACACCCGGTAATCATTTTATTTCTCTATGCATAATTATGTTTTAAGTATAATACAATGTATATTGTATTTTAGACGCGCAATAGCAAGGTGCTATCAAAAATCGCTCATTTTGTGGATGGGAAATATTTCACAGCAGGCGAGATATTTAATACAACTTCCTTCATGCAGGATTATGTGCAGCCAAATATCCGGGCGTTATATTTAAAGATCTTATTGCCTGGTTGACGCTTCTGAATCGTAATGCACCACGCACTGCCAGTTGCTGCCCTGTTGGCAATATATCGCTTCGGTCTGCCCAGGGATCACCCATTGTATTTCCTCGCCGGGCAGACAGGTCAGCCAAATGCATAACCCGCAGCCGCCGCGTAAATCACGGGGAATATCGCTGACGCGAAAAGTCATGCCCGCTGCCTGCAACGCCTTGCGGGTTTGTATGACGCCGACCGTGGAGTGAAATAAAAACAGATACTCTTTCATGTGCGTTTTCTCATTCGTTGACCAATTACCGCCGCGCCAATTGCGCCAGCAAATTGCGCATCAGGATGGGTATTTACCGGCATTCCCAGATGAGTTTCCAACATCCGGGCAAACGTCTGGCAATGACTAACGCCACCAGTAAACAGAATCGGCGCTTCACAGGAGAGACGAGCAATGAAATTAGCGCTCCGCCGCGCCATCGCGTTAATCACTCCGGCGAGAATCGCTTCTGGCGCGACGCCCGCTGAGCGCAGGCTGATCACTTCCGATTCGGCAAAGACCGTACACATACTCGTGATAGCGTGCGGCGTGATATTTTCCGTTATGCAGTCGAGCTGCTCGACGCTGGTGCCAAGCGTGCGCGAGATCACCTCCAGGAAACGCCCTGTTCCTGCCGCGCATTTGTCATTCATCAGGAAATCGCACAGGTTACCGTCGTCATCAAGCTGAATCACTTTGCTGTCCTGACCACCGATGTCGATTACCCCGCGCGTTGCTGGCGCAAGAAACCGTGCGCCCAGCCCGTGACAGGAGATTTCCGTCACCTGTTTATCGGCAAAATCCACCAGTTGCCGCCCGTAGCCGGTGAGCGTCAGAAACGGCGTTGTTTCTAACCCTTCGCGCAGAGTTTCCCAGGCTTCAGTAATTGCTGTTGCCGGGCGAAAGGGTGTTGGAACGAGGAAACGGCGCGTAATCACGCCGTCTGCCAGTAAGATCCCTTTGGTGGCGGTTGAGCCGGAATCAATGCCAATCGAATATGCCACTGCCACTCCTTACAGCATCTCAATAAAGGCCGCGACACGGGTGCTGAGCTGCCCGACATCTGAGGTGGAGTAGTCTGTTTCAATAGCGATATAAGGAATGTTGTGCTGCTGACGCACATGACGTTTAATCGCCAGCGATTCCACCGCGTAGGTATGGCACGCCTGCAAAATCACATCAACTACGCCATCGACCTGATATTCTTCCACCATCTGGCTGAGCATTTGCAGGCGCTGATCGTTCGGCGAAACACAGGAGCAGCCAATCGCCAGATATTTATCCGCCAGCGCGTCGTAGACATCGCCCGTTTCTGCCACGCATTGCTCGGTCGCTTTTGCCCCGGTGCAGTTTTCATAACCGACAACCCAGCCGCCATTCTCTTCAATCGCGCGCACCACTTTCTCTGCTGCGCCGCCAATTGGGCAGCCGGTGATTAAAATGCGTGGACGCGGGTCCAGTCGCTGGCCTTCTTCCCACTGCTGACGAACGCGGGCGGTCATTGCATCCAGTTCGTCAACCAACGCCTCTTTATCGAACCGGAAGGTTGCGCCGTAGACCACTTTCAGAATGTCGCTGCCGCTAAGCGCTGGAGGATTTAACTGCCCAAGATGATAAAAATTGGCCAGTGCGCGACGTTCGCGGTTTTTCAGCGCAATGGCATCGCGGAGAGCATCTTCGCTAATCTCGTGTCCAAAACGTTCCTCTACCGCTTTTTGTAAGCGCAGCATCTCAGCTTTCCATAATGCACGCGAGGCATCGTCCTTAACGCTGTTGGGCAATTGCATCACATGCACGGGCTTAAACTCTGCCATGTATTCATACATTTTCTTTTTGCCGTCGCAGGTGGTTTCACCGACCACCAGATCAGAAAAGTAGAAGTAGGGGCATTTATCGGTTTTGCCGAAGCCGTAGCTGCTTTTAATCAGCGGGCAGAGATTGCGCGGCAGATCTTTCTCGGCTTCTTCAATGGTTTCATCAGAGGTGGAACAGAGTGAAACCACAACCGCACCGGCTGCCATTGGGATCTCTTGCGGCATAAAAGTACAGTAGGTACCAACCAGCGGAATGCCGCGCTCCTTGAGATCCATGACGGTGAGAAAGCCTTTCTGGCGAGCTTCAGAGAACTGAGCGAAAATGGCGGGTAGATCGGTGACAAGTGACATAATTTTCCTTCCCCGTACCACGGGAGATAATGAAAAGAGGCCACATTATTACCATTCTTTTAGTGTGGTTTATTTGATCTCTCTCGCGGTTAGCCACTTAGTTTTTCATGGATTTCTAAAAATTGCCGAGGGGGAACAAGGCCGGGAGCTGCGACAGCAAATACAAAATTAGCCCAATACAACCGCCAACTAGCGTACCGTTGACACGGATAAACTGCAGATCTTTGCCAATATTTAACTCGATTTGCCGCGACATATCCCGCGCATCCCAGCTTTTTACCGTATCGCTGATATGGCGCGTCAGGAATGCGGAAAACTCAGGCGCGACACGGTGCGCGGCTTGTTCCAGATGACTATTTAACGACGCCCGCAAGGCATCATCGGCAATTAACGTTTCGCCAAACCATTGACCCGCTCGTGCGATACGTTCTTTCACACGAGAATCTTCACTGTTGATATCCGCTTTCAGCCATTCCCGTAAATCCCCCCACAATTCACTTAGATAGCGGTTAAAAGCTTCATCTTCTTTCAGATAGCTTTTTACGGCATCGGCTCGCGCTGCAATTTCCGGATCGTTTTTCAGCTTGTCGATCAGGGCGAAGGTGGCGCGATCAAACGCATGGCGGATCTGATGCGCACGATCGCGACTAATATCATCAAGCAAAGAATTCACCGCGTCAGAAACTAACTCCGCGCTATGTTCGCCCAGCCATTCTGTGGGGAGAATTTTGGCTTTCAGTGGATGCTCGCTCTCCAGCCAGCGAACAATTTGCTGGGCGATAAACTTGCGCGATTTATCGCGCTGAAGCAGGGCGATCAACTGTGCGATCAGCGTATCCAGCAGCACCTGATGGCGATCGTTTTTAGTCATGCTTTCCAGCATCAGTGCACTGGTGCCAGAAAGATCGACCTTATCAATCGCCCGATGGACTGCGCGCTTAAGCAGGCGCTGAATGCGCGCATCATCGGTCAGTTCAAGAAAACCGCTCATGATCTGCAACAGATGCTGACCAACGCGGCGGGCGTTTTCCGGCTGACTAAACCAGTTGCCAATCAACAACGCCGGTTCGTGACGTCGAATCAATGCCACCAGCGACTGGGTATCGAGAAATTTTTCCTGCACGAACTGGCCGAGATTTTCACCAATCCTGTCTTTATTACGCGGGATAATCGCCGTATGACGAGAAATAATCGGAATCGGCACGCGGCGAAATAGCGCCACCACCGCAAACCAGTCAGCCAGCGCGCCGACCATCGCCGCTTCAGCAATCGCCTTCACGCCGCTCACCCAAAAATTGGGCGGCAAAAACAGCGTAACGACAAAGGTAGCAGCGGCGATAAGCAGTAAAGAGAGCGCCAACCTTTTGGCGCGTCTGAGTTCGATGAGTTTATTCATAACGTTAAGAATAGAGCCTGACGGCAGGATCGCGCAAAAATCACTGCTCCTCCACTAGCTCGGCTGCCTGATGCTGGCGCACGCGATTGAGCAATCCCGCCAGGGTGAAAACGACGATAACGCCCGCCACAACGGCTAACAGATGAAACGGCAAGCGACCGCCGTTAAACCATAGCCAGCGGCCGATTTCGACCGAGACCGACATCACCATCAGGATCACCATATTTAGCGATGCGGAGACGGTCCCTTTCGGTAAGTTATTGGAAAACAGCGTAAAGCGGAATAAGGTCGGAAAAATCAAACCAATCCCGAAAGCATACAGACTGGTGCCCAGCACCGACCACAGCCAGACATGCGGCGACAGCAGATTGCCGACAATCAACAGAGCGAGGCCGACCAGTTGAATAGGTACGGCACGCCAGATAAACCGCGGTTCGGTCGGATCTTTAACAAAACGCGCCACGATGGCATTCGCGACAATCACCGCGCCGAACACCGGAACTTGTGTCCAGGCGAACTGCGAAGTTGTTAAGCCGCCTGCATCGATAAGGATCACCGGCGAGACAGCCACCCAGCTCATCATCGGGATATAGCTTAAAGAGATGGTTGCTGCGCCAAAGAGGAACAGCCGATTGCAAAAGACATTACGAAAATCGCGCAAGACGCTTTTGGCGCTAAACGGAACCGCGCCGCGCTTCACCGTCTCTGGCATCGCCAACAGTAAGCCAACAAATGAGATAAAACCCATAACCGCAATGATGGCAAAAAGGACTTTCCAGTGCATAAAGTGCATCAGAGCTGCGCCGGAAAGCGGGCCGATAATCGGCGCAATCAGTACGATGGAGGTGATAATCGCCATCAACTTGATCCCTTTTGTCTGTCCGAACGCCTCCTGCACCGTGACATAACCAACGGTGGCAATAAAACAGATACTGGTGCCCTGAATTGCACGCGCGATAAGAAACTGTGTCATAGACGTTGTGAACATTGTCGCGGCGCAGGCAAGGGTAAAAATTAGCGCCCCGGTAATCAGCACCGGCCTGCGGCCAATTCTGTCGGAGAGCGGCCCCAGCAGCCACTGTAACGCCATACCGCCAGCGAGATAGAGACTGACGGCAGCCGGGGCCAGACTGACATCGGCGTTAAAATCACGGACCACATTAATGATCCCAGGCTGGATCAGATCCGTCGACAGATACGCGGCAAAGTCATACAAAATCAACGCCATCGGGAAAAACAGCGTGGCGGCATGGCGGGCAAAAAAACGTGGCATAACAAACAACTCCTTGTCCGGAGAACCTCAACGGGGAAAACGAAATTCAATACCATCGGTAATGACGAAAGGCAGGTGAGAAGGGCAACGAGACTGCAAATGTACTGAATTTCATGTAATCAACCACACTGCCTGTGAACACACAGACAGAGAAATACTTTCTGACTTCGGGTCAGAATGTATAACGATTACAAATAGTCATCAGCACATTACACCTCTTTAATTGATGGGTTGCATAGAAAATATACACCTTAAGTTTAATTAAAATTTGCGGTTAATCAAAAGAGCGCGGTGGAAAGGGGAATATCTGCCGGGTACAGGACATGTAAAAACACGAGCCTGTTTCCGGAAAAATGTATCGTTTGCAGAAGAATAAAAATAGCCTGGAAAGCGCCTCGGGGAATGGGAAATTGCCGGGTGAGAGTGGTTTTGTTAGTCGCTAAAGTCAGGCCATCTTTTTCAACAGGTGATGGATCGCCATGACAAACTTCACGACCAGCACGCCGCATGATGCATTATTTAAATCTTTTCTCACGCACCCTGACACTGCGCGGGATTTTATGGAGATTCACTTACCTAAAGATTTACGTGAACTGTGCGATCTCGACACCTTAAAACTGGAATCCGCCAGCTTTGTCGATGAAAAATTGCGGGCGCTACACTCCGATATTTTATGGTCGGTAAAGACCCGTAAAGGAGATGGCTATATCTATGTGGTGATTGAACATCAGAGCCGTGAGGATATTCACATGGCTTTTCGGCTGATGCGCTATTCCATGGCGGTGATGCAGCGCCATATAGAGCATGATAAACGCCGACCGCTACCGCTGGTCATTCCGATGCTGTTTTATCACGGTAGCCGTAGTCCTTATCCCTGGTCTTTGTGCTGGCTGGACGAATTTGCCGACCCGACTATCGCACGGAAGCTTTATACCGCCGCGTTCCCGCTGGTGGATATCACTGTCGTGCCAGACGACGAGATTGTGCAACACCGCAGAGTCGCCCTGTTGGAGTTGATCCAAAAGCATATTCGCCAGCGCGATCTAATGGGGCTTATTGATCAACTGGCAGTATTACTGGTTACAGGGTGTGCTAATGACAGCCAGATAACTGCGCTGTTAAATTACATTTTACTGACTGGCGATGAAGCGCGTTTTAAGGCGTTTATCAGCGAACTTACCAGGCGAATGCCACACCACAGGGAGCGAATAATGACAATTGCAGAGCGAATTCATAATGATGGATGGCTGTTGGGAAGGGAGAGGGGGAGGAAAGAAGGGAAAGTAGAAGGGGAACGGAGCCTCCTCCGATTGTTGTTGCAGAATGGGGCCGATCCTGAATGGATACAACGATATACCGGACTTTCGGCAGAGCAAATGCAGGCATTAGATCAGCCCTTGCCTGAAAGCAAGCGTGATCCATGGATCGAGTACTAATCAGAGACTGATGACAAACGCAAAGCAGCCTGATGTGCTACGCTTATCAGGTCTACATAACCCATTCACTATATTGAACTTTAAAGATTTTGTAGACCTGGTAAGGCGTTCACATGGCATCCGGCATGAACGAAGCGCACTTTGCCTAAGCCATGCAGGAACGTGACGATGACCCTGCAAAGATAAAACGAGTCACACGCGATTCGTGAGAGGAAATCAGGCGCTTCGCCACTATTTCGAATTCATTCCATTGCCCGATACACGGCCTCGCCAATTTGCTTCAGTGCTTCGCGATAGGTTTCGCTGAGCGGTAAAGCGCAGTTGATGCGTAGACAATTACGGTATTTGCCGGAAGCCGAGAAAATCGAGCCTGCCGCTACCTGGATTTTCATGCGGTACAGCTGTCGCGCGACGCAGACCATATCGACCTGTTCAGGCAATTCTATCCACAGTAAAAATCCGCCTTTCGGGCGCGTAATACAGATTTCGCAGGGAAAATATTCCCGTATCCAGCAGGTATAAAGCGCCAAATTGCGCTGATAATTCTGCCGCATCCGCCGGATATGGCGATGATAGTGACCTTCCAGCACAAACGTTGCCGCCGCCATTTGCGTGGACGGCACATTAAAGCTGCTGATGGCGTATTTCATATGCAGCAGTTTATCGTGATAGCGCCCCGGTGCGACCCAACCCACGCGCAGGCCTGGAGCAATACTTTTACTGAAAGAGCTGCACAACAGCACTCGCCCGTCGATATCCCAGGAATGAATGGTCCGCGGGCGCGGATACTCCGTTGCCAGTTCGCCATAGACATCATCTTCAAAAATCACAATATCATGACGCTGGGCGAGAGAGAGAACGGCCCGTTTGCGTGCGTCCGGCATAATAAATCCCAGCGGATTATTACAGTTTGGCACCAGAATGATGCCTTTAATCGGCCACTGTTCCAGCGCCAGCTCCAGCGCTTCAACGCTGATGCCAGTTTCTGGATCGGTTGGGATTTCAATCACTTTCACGCCCATGCCGCGCAGCATCTGCATTGAACCGTAATAACAGGGGGATTCGACCGCGACAATATCGCCCGGTTTACACACCGCCATTAACGCCATCGACATCGAATTATGGCAGCCGCTGGTGATGATGATGTCATCGGCGGTGACTACCGAGCCGCTGTCGAGCATCAGGCGGGCAATCTGCTCTCGCAACACTCGCTGACCGGCTAACAAGTCATAACCGAGAACGGTTTGCAGATTATGCTGTACCACCCGGCTTAGCTCCCGCCAGAGTGGTTTCAGGCTGGGCGTTTCGACATCCGGCGTGCTTTTGCTTAACGGAACAATGGAACTGTCGCTATGCGCCTCCAGCATATCCAGTACCTGATCCCACTGGGTAATTTCCACCGGGCGCTGCACCGGACGTGACATCGGCGGCACTGGCGGCTGGGCTTTACGTTGTGCGACAAAATACCCCGAACGCGGCTGCGGAGTGATGAGCTTCATCGTTTCCAGCATCTGATACGCCTGCTGCACGGTGCTGATGCTGACGCCGTGCTCCTGACTCAAGCTACGCACCGACGGCAATTTCTCCCCGTGACGATACAGCCCTTGCTCAATCCGCCCGGCAAGCAGAGTCGCCAGATGTTGATAACGCGTCATGCTGTATTCCTTATGTGGACCATACAGAGAGAAAAACCGGTACAGATGAGGCTAAAAAACCGGATGCAGATGCTGTTTTAACCTGTCTGTATGTTAAATAAAACTAATATTTGCATCTGTATTGTGAACTGCCAGAAGACGGATGATGAAGCCTCTGAAAGATGAGGAGGCAGCAGATGGAATTTCATGAAAACAAAGCTAAAGCGCAGTTTATCGGCCTGGTGCAACTCTGGCAGGCGGTGAGGCGTTGGCGGCGGCAAATGCAGACCCGACGCGTGTTACAGCAGATGAGTGATGAGCGGTTGAGGGATATCGGGTTACGCAGGGAGGATGTGGAGTGAGGGGGCAGTTCGTCGCGGATAAACAGGATTTCTCTATAACCTCCACAAGGAAGTGGTTATTATTGCGAAATCATCGCTTCACGGATAGACGTCAGAATGAAAGCTACAGAAGCCCGCCTACTCGATTTTTTAAAACGTTCGCAGCAGTTTGTTATTCCCATTTATCAACGGACTTATTCATGGACAGAACAACAATGTCGGCAACTTTGGGACGACATCATTCGTGCCGGAAAGCGTGACGATATATCAGCGCATTTTATCGGTTCGGTTGTTTATATTGAGCAGGGGTTGTATCAGGTTTCTGGTATTTCTCCGTTACTGGTCATTGATGGTCAACAAAGGCTGACGACCGCAATGTTGCTGATTGAGGCTTTATCGCGTCATCTTGGCGAAGACGAAGTGTTTGATGGCTTTTCGGCAATGAAATTGCGTAATTATTATTTACTCAATCCTTATGAGTCCGGCGAGAAAGGATTTAAATTACTGCTGACCGAGACTGATAAAGACAGTTTGCTGGCGTTAATAAAACAAAGACCAATGCCAGAAAACTATTCCCATCGAATAATGGAAAACTTTACTTTCTTTGATGAACAAATTGCCAAACTCGGGGATGACTTGATTCCCTTATGTCGTGGGTTAGCAAAGTTATTAATTGTCGATGTGGCGCTTAATCGTGGTCAGGATAATCCGCAACTGATTTTTGAAAGTATGAACTCCACCGGTAAGGCGTTAAGTCAGGCCGATCTGGTGCGCAATTTTATTCTGATGGGCCTCGAACCAGAGCATCAAACCCGGTTGTATGAAGATCACTGGCGACCCATGGAAGTCGCCTTTGGTCAGCAAGGTTACAGCGAATATTTTGACAGTTTTATGCGTCATTATCTGACGGTAAAAACGGGGGAGATCCCTCGGACAGATGAAGTCTATGAGGCATTTAAACTCCATGCCCGCAGCCAGAGTGTTGCTGAAAAAGGCGTAGATCGGCTGGTTGAAGATATTCACATCTACGCGGAGTATTACTGTGCAATGGCATTGGGAAAAGAAAGTGACAAATCGCTTGCTACGGCTTTTCAGGATTTGCGCGAGTTAAAGGTCGATGTAGCGTATCCTTTCTTACTGGCGCTTTATCATGACTATAAAAATGGCGATTTGTCTCACGAAGATTTCCTGAGCATAATTCGTTTAATTGAATCTTATGTTTTCCGCCGTGCAGTATGTGCGATACCAACAAATTCTCTTAACAAGACGTTTGCCACTTTTTATAAGATCATTAATAAAGAAAATTATCTGGAAAGTATTCAGGTACATTTTATGAACCTGCCTTCATATCGTCGTTTCCCCAACGATGATGAATTTAAACGGGAATTAAAAGTTCGCGATCTCTATAACTTCCGCAGTCGCAGCTACTGGTTACGACGACTGGAAAACGATAAACGCAGAGAGCGCGTGGAAGAGTTTACGATTGAGCACATTATGCCGCAGAATGAAAATCTGTCGGCTAAATGGCGCGAAGAGCTGGGAAGCGACTGGCAGCGTATTCATAAAGAATTGTTGCATACGTTGGGGAATCTCACTTTAACGCGCTATAACTCCCGCTACAGTGACAGACCTTTCGCGGAAAAACGCGATATTGAAGACGGCTTTAAGCATAGCCCGCTTTATTTGAATATCGGTCTTGGACAGTGCGAAAAATGGGATGAAGCTGCCATTCACGCCCGAGCCGATCGTCTGGCCGATCTCGCGGTTCAGGTCTGGCAAGCGCCTTCTCTTCCTGAAGAGGTTTTAGCTGTTTATCGGGGGCAGCCGGAAAACAAAACCAGTTACAGCCTGAGTGATTATCCTTTTCTTGCTGATGGTTCGCATAGCCGGGTGTTATTCGATCATCTTAGCGATGAAGTTATGCGCCTGGACGCAGGGATCACGCAGGAAGTATTGAAGCTCTATATTGCGTTTAAAGCGGAAACGAATTTTGTTGATGTTGTGCCGCAAAAAAGCCGACTGCGATTGTCGCTTAATATGCAGTTTCATGAACTGGTCGATCCGAAAGGTATTGCCAAAGATGTGACAAATGTTGGGCGCTGGGGCAATGGCGATGTAGAAATTGGTTTCAGCGACCTCGCACAACTTCCTTACATTATGGGATTAATCCGTCAGGCATTTGAAAAACAGATGGAGAGCGCGTTGGTATAACGTGGCGAATAATACCCGGTAGCACTGGCGCTACCGGGTCAATGTATCAGGCGACTTTCTGTTTACCGGCAATCACCCCAATAAACTCCTGCACCTGCTTCTGTTTACGCGCTGACAGTTTGCACACCTGGCGCAGCGACTGCATCAGTTCGCTCTCTTCGGGGGCGGGTGGTTGGGCGGTGAGGACAATACAGCCTTCCATCACTTTGACATCTACCGCCGTGCCGGTGACAAAACCGGCGGCTTCCAGCCACTGACCTTTCAGGGTGATGGCGGGAATACGGCTGTAATCCGGGTAGCGACTCGCATAACTCACGGTTAATTGACGGTTATTTGCCGGGGAGACTTCTGCTTCGAACGGTTGTGCAATAGAATGCGTGTCAGTCATAACTGCTATTCTCCGATAATAGTGATTGTGATGAGCGGTGCGGGTGTGTTGGCGCACATCCGCACCGCGCTAAATACCTGTATATATCATCAGTAAATATGGGGAAAGTCCAGCTAAAAATTAATGAAAATAAGATGAAAATTAGCGTGAGATATAATTTTTGGTGATGTGAATAAAGCGGCTATTGAGCCGCTTTATTGCTTTTTTGAGGGCGGGAAAATTAGTTTATCGCCGCGTTAGTCAGTGCGTCTGCAAGGTGCAGTTGGGTTTGTTTTTTTAGGTTTATATAATTTTCCAATCTATCACAATAAGCTAATAGCATATTTATTCGTTCTGTAATACGAAATTGTTCTTCTAATGGAGGCAACGGTAAAACCAAATTGAAAAGTTTATCTGAAACAAGTTTACATGTGCCATGAGAGGAGCGGTCAACTAAGCATATTACTCGAGTCTCGTTTGCTTTAAGTAAGTAAATTAAAAAATCAGTATTTAATTGATTAGTTGATATGGCTTTCATATCTTGATTAATAGTGACTTCTTTTTTTGTTATTGCTACGGGGAATGTATGGGCTAAAATCATGCCTCGGACAACAAAAATAAGACTATTTTCAGGAATTAGATGTACTGAACTCTCCAATACAGCCTCTTTTGAAATATTTAGTTGACTTTTGGAGATGTAATTAACCTTCATATCCTTTGGTGAAACCCATGGAATATTACCTTTCCAAAAATCAGGATTGTTTTTACTTGGGGTTCCGCCCCCTTTAACTTCACCAATATTTCCTAGTCTAATCCATTCCCACCCTTCCGGCAGTTCAAAAGGTTTTTCCTCATCGCTAATCGGGGGCAACGGTTTTTGTTTTTTTATTTTCCCTTCTTTCACCAGTTGAGCTTTTTCCTGCGCAATTCGTTTGAGCAGTTCAGAGGCAGGTTCGTCATTAGGATCCTGCGGCACAAGTTTACCCATTACGGCCAGTTGCAGAATGGTCTGTTTTAACGCATCCACGCTGGCTTCGGTGGTAAATAGGGTGTCGAAATGCTCGCTAATACGTGCCCAGTTTTCAGCCAGTTCCTCGGCGTTTTGGCTGTCTGTAAGTGTTCCCAACAGGGTTTCAACCAGTTGCTGATGTGCGTCGAGACTGGTCAGGGATTGCTGTTCCAGTTGGTCGCAATGGGAAATAAGTAACTTAACTCTGGCTATTATTTTAACTTGTTCATCTGATGGGGGGATTGGAATAATGATATTGTTTATTTGTGCTGTGCTAATATTTGGTATTGCACTACCTAAAGAAATAGATAGATTTTCTTCAATTCTTGTAGATAAATAGTGATAAATGAACTCTTTGTCAACTGAGTAAGTCACAATTTTACCGACTCGTTGATTTAGAAGGAACGTGCTTTTTGTTTTATTAAATCCTAGTTTCCCTGTTGTTGCTCCAGACATAGCAATAACCATATCACCAGGATTAACCCTCATCTCTTCGGGTAATACATTTATTTTTTTTTCACTAACATATGACATACCTGCGGTAGAAATAAACCCGGAACTGTCGATATCACCTATTTTGACTATACCAACTCCAGAATTCTGAAACTCGCTACTCTTAAATGCATATCCATTTGTAAATGAAGCTATGTCATTGATTCTTGCCCACTCCCATCCCTCCGGCAATTCAAACGGCTTCTCTTCCTCGCTAATTTCCGGCAGTGGTTTTTGCTTTTTAATTTTACCTTGCTTCACCAGCTCTGCTTTTTCCGCCGCAATACGCTTCAGCAGCTCCGACGCCGGTTCATCGTTCGGATCCTGCGGCACCAGTTTACCGCGCACAGCCAGTTCCAGAATCAGCTCACGTAATTTCTTAATGCCATATAAATCAATTTTTCCGGAACTGCCGCGCCCGGCGGTGGAACGGGTTTGCAACGCCGAGGTCCAGGTTTCCATATGATCAACGATCAGCTTTTCCACACTCATTAGTTAACCTCCTTGCCAGACAGCGCAGCGCCAAGAATATCGCGCAGTTGATTACGCAGCGTCTGGATCTCCGCCTGCTGTTTTGCATACTGCGCTAACAGTTCGTCCGGATCATGGCTAACGGTTTCCGCCTGATGTGGGTTTTTAATATCCAGATTGAAGTTACGCGCAATCACGTCATCAATGCTGACTTTCCACGCCTGCTCATTCTCGACGCGGCTGGCAAAACCATCGGCCTCGTTCCCCCACCAGTCGATTTCCGCCTGAAACTCTTCAAACTTCATCGGCTTGGTTTTACTGTAATTTTTCACGCCCGCCGGATACGGATGCTCATAGAACCAAATCTCTTTGGTTGGCTGACCTTTGGTAAAGAACAACAGGTTGGTTTTAATGCCGGTATAGGGGTTAAACACCCCATTCGGTAAACGCACGATGGTATGCAGGTTGCACTCTTCGGTAAGCAGTTTTTTGATTTTGGTTTTAACGCCTTCGCCAAATAGTGTGCCATCCGGCAATACCACCGCTGCGCGACCGTTTTTCGCCAGTACTTCCACAATCAGTTGCAGGAACAGATCCGCCGTTTCGCGGGTTTGCATCTCTGCTGGAAAGTTCTTCTCAATACCGTCTTCTTCCGTGCCACCAAACGGCGGGTTGGTAACAATGACATCCAGTTGCTCATCCCAGGAGGAAAGCGGTTTGTTCAGGGTGTTGTCGTGACGAATTTGTACAGGCACTTCAATGCCGTGCAGCAGCATATTGGTGGTCGCCAGCAGGTGCGGAAGCTGTTTTTTCTCGACACCGTGGATCTGTTGTTGCAGCGTCTGATGATCGGCGACGCTCTTCACGTATTTGTTCTTTACATGATCGAACGCGCAGGCAAGAAAACCGCCCGTACCGCAGGCCGGGTCCATAATGGATTCGCCGAGTTTCGGATCAACGCGATCCACCATAAAGCGAGTGACGGCGCGTGGCGTATAGAATTCGCCAGCATTGCCCGCAGATTGCAGATCTTTAAGGATCTGTTCGTAAATATCACCAAACAGATGGCGTTCGCTGGCGCTGGTAAAGTCAATTTCGTTCAGCTTGTTGATCACCTGGCGCAGTAGCGTACCGTTTTTCATATAGTTATAGGCATCGCTGAACGCCTGCTTCACCACGTAGCCGCGTGGGTTTTTATCGATAGGCGCAGTGAGGTTTTTCAACGCCGGGAACAGATCATCATTAACGAATTCCAGCAGGGAATCACCGGTAATGCCCTGAGCGTTTGCGGCCCAACTGCGCCATAAATAACGCTGTGGGATCGGATATTGATAGTTATCCTGCTCCAGTTCCAGCGCCTCTTCCTGGGCATCGAAGATTTTCAAAAACAGCAGCCAGGAGAGCTGACCGAGACGCTGCGCATCGCCATCCACACCGGCATCTTTGCGCATAATATCTTGTAATGATTTGATTACTGAGCTGATAGACATGTTGTATTCCATGAAAAACAAGGCCTTCTGCAACATGATGGTTGCAGAAGGCGCAAAAGAGAGTTGTTAAGCAGAGCGGGGCGGTAATTGGTAGATTTCGTTTTCCAGCTCGCTGAGCGCCTGATTATACCCGTTACGGTCGCCAAATCCGGTTTTAATAATCTCCGGTAAAGTGCCCATACTGTCGAATGGTTTAAGTTTCAGCACCTGAATACTTTCGATCTCCTGTACGCCCGCATCGGCGTATTTATCCAGCAGATTATCGAGCACGGCTTGCGCTGCTTCAGAGTATTTTGTGAAGTAGTTCCGCTTGCGCACGTTCTCGGCGCGCTCTTTGCGGGTTAACGGCGGCTGACCATACACTACGTGGCAAAGCATGTCGAACGGGTCGAGATCTTTACCGACTTCTTCTGCCAGTACTTCCCAGATGATCCCCTGTTGCTCCAGCTCGTGAATGATCGCTTCTTTGCGATCGGCGTCCTGCCACTTGCGGGTAAAGTCATCCAGCGAGGCATATTCTTTGAGCAGTGTTTTGCGGGTGTAATCTTTAAAAGATTCGGTAACCAGTTTACCGTCGGCATCGTAATACTGAACACGCTGCGCAATAACGCCCACCGCTACACCGTTGACGTGAAACTTGCGGATTTTCTTCTCGTCTTCTTCCGGAAGTGGGCCGACATCATCGCTATCGGTAACCTGGTATGGTGGCGCAGGCGGTTCATCAACGCCTGTTACCTGCTCTTCGTCATGTTCGCTGATTTCTTCGAGTTTCTCTTCAAAATCAGATTCTGGGTCGGCGATATCCTCTGGTGTGGTATCCATGACTTTTTCGGGAATGCCATCAAAACGCTCATCGGCAAACAGTTCGGTGGCTTTTTTAAAGTCGAGGATGGTAAACCAGAGTTTGCCGTAACGTTCGTCGATGCGTGTACCACGACCGATAATTTGCTTGAATTTGGTCATCGACTGGATGTTCTGGTCCAGTACTACCAGTTTGCAGGTTTTAGCATCCACACCGGTGGTCATCAGCTCTGAAGTGGTCGCGATAACCGGGTACGGTTTTTTCGGGTTGATGAAGTTATCCAGCTGAGCTTTGCCAATCTCATCATCGCCGGTGATTTTCATGACGTATTTGTCGTTCTTTTTCACCTGCTCCGGGTTGAGATTAACCAGGGCGCGGCGCATACGTTCTGCATGATCGATGTCGTTACAGAAGACGATGGTTTTATCCATCGGATTGGTGCGCTTGAGGTAGTCGGTAATGGTTCTGGCAACCAGTTCTGTGCGTTCGTCGATTACCATCGTGCGATCGAAATCTTTCTGGTTATAGATACGATCGTCGATCACTTCGCCGTTTAAGTCAGTTTGCCCTTTGGTTGGGCGCCAGCCTTGCAGGTCGACATCAATATCAACACGGACAACTTTATAAGGGGCGAGGAAGCCGTCTTCGATCCCTTCTTTTAGCGAGTAGACGTAAACCGGATCGCCGAAGTAATCCGTGCTGGAGACTTCATGCGTCTCTTTTGGCGTGGCGGTTAAGCCAATTTGGGTGGCGGAACTGAAATAATCAAGGATCTCTCGCCAGGCGCTGTCTTCGGATGCGCTGCCGCGGTGGCATTCGTCGATCACGATCAGATCGAAGAAATCTGGTGCGACTTGTTTAAACGCTTTTTGGTCTTCCTCCGGGCCAGTTATAGCCTGATAGAGCGCGAGGTGAATTTCATAAGCGGGATCAATGGTGCGTCCGCTGACTTTGGTCATTGCCGTACCAAATGGCTGGAAATCATTATTTTTGGTTTGGTCGACCAGAATGTTGCGATCGGCAAGGAACAAAATGCGTTTTTTATTTTTTGATTTCCACAGGCGCCAGATGATCTGGAATGCGGTATAGGTTTTCCCTGTTCCGGTCGCCATGACCAGCAGAACGCGGTTTTGCCCGTTGGAGACGGCTTCTATGGTTTTGTTGATTGCCTGAAGCTGGTAATAACGTGGCGATTTACCGCTGCCATCGTCGTAATAGTCCTGAGTAATCACCGGAAGCTGAGCTTGTGTGTATCCTTTCCAGAGGCAGAATTTTTGCCAGAGTTCAGCGGGGGAGGGGAAGTCATCCAGCGTTATTTGCTTTTCAAGGCATTCACCTTCAGCTGCGGTGGCATCGCGGAAGATAAAGCCATCACCATTGGTGGCAAAAACAAAAGGAACGTCCAGCAGGCGCGCATATTCAATGCCCTGTTGCATCCCTTTGCCAATTTCATGTTTGTTGGCTTTTGCTTCAATCACGGCTAAGGGAATGCCTGGTTTGTGATACAGCACGATGTCAGCAGATTTTACCGTTCTGCGTGCCGCAACTTTACCACGTACGATGACTTTACCGTCCCGGAGTTTGACCTCCTGTCTGATTTGCGTTGTGTTGTCCCAGCCTGCATTGAGAATGGCTGGCATAACGCATTTGGTAATGATGTCTGCTTCCGTCAGGTTACTTAGGTTCAGTTCCGCCATGGGGTGTTCTCATCTAAATGCGATGCGCAAATTCTACACAGAAAAATAGATGAATTCATCTGCTCAAAGAGTATTATCAGCATTAAGTCACTGTTTTAAATGTATTCTTGAGTTTCATCAATAGCTGGAGAAGGATTCATATGGAGAATGTTCGGTTCTTGCAAGGAGTGAAACAATATTTTTGTACTAAGGCATTAGATGTCATTCTGCTAATTTATCTATTTCTTGGTTTTATACTTCTCCCTTATAAATATCTGTGGAAAGATATTATTTTATCTCTGTGCTTTGTTGGTATTCTTCTTTATGCATTAGTGGAAGAAAATCGCATTACAGAATATATGGGGTATTTTGTTAAGTTCAGTAATAAAAACAGGTTGAATAGTTGTGCTGCCTGGTGTTCACTTATTGCATGGTTTATATTTTTGTTTTTTGTGCTTTCAATTAATATTTTTCCAGTCAGTGCCTCTGTATACGTTTTTAGTGCTTTTTCAGTATTTGTTTTTCTGGGAGGTATTTTTATTATATTAGAGTTAGAGTTTAAAGAAAATAAAAGATTAATGATTATTAGGTCTGTGACTATAGCAGTCATGCCAATTATATATTTATTCACAAGTAGTTATGCTTCCAGTTTATTTTTAAGTTTGAGTAATCTAAACATCACGCTAACTCCATGGGTTGAGTATTTCTGGAAAGGGATGGCTTTTATGTTGCTTTTCTTCATGTTAATGCAACTTATTATCTATTTTTCTTTTTTAACTCTGGGGACTAAATTAAATGTGTATAGGTTATTTATACTTGCCGGAGCATTTATCGTATCTACTATTTTAGTGGCTTTTGCTTCAAAAAATGTAGAAGGAATTTCGTACTACGTTTTAAAAACCACCATAGATTTTGAATGGCGTAATCAGGTTAAATGTGGAGAGTTGAATATTTCACGTCCGGATGAAAGATATTTCGGGTTTAATACCGATAAATATACTGTATTTTATTCCAATAGAGAGGGTAAATGGGGGTTCAATGAGTTGAAATGTAAGAAAGGTTCTGACAGGAGAGATGCATATTCCATTGAGAATGTCTCAGAATATAACGTGCCTGGATGGCTGAAATAAGTCATCTTTATAATTAAATCGTAAAGGTTCTGGTCATAAATGAGCATGATTAAACATAAACGGGGCACACTCTACACACTTGATGTGCAGCAAGAAGCTGAACTCATGGCTTTGGTTAATAAATCCGACGAAGACATTGATTACAGCGACATTCCTGCTTCTGGTAGCGAAGCATGGTCTGACGCCACACGCGGCAATTTTTTGCCAGATCCAGGTATTCACGCGCAATAAAACTTAGCGGAGGGGAGCACGTCGTTCTGTTTCCCCCCTCACTGCTAAATGGGGCATTGAGCTGCTTTACACTCAACCTTTCACGATTACTTCCTCAACCCCGCAAACGCAGCCCGAATCTCTTCCTCCGGCAGCTGAATCCCGATAAACACCATCGTGCTATGCGGTTTTTCATCGCCCCACGGGCGGTCCCAGTCGGCGCTGTAGAGGCGCTGGACACCCTGGAACAGCAGGCGATTTGGTTCGCCGTCAATCCATAGCATCCCTTTGTAACGCAGCAGTTTATCCGCCGACTCCAGCAGCAGGTTTTCCATCACGCGGGAAACTTCGCTGATATCTACCGGGTAATCCAGTTCCACCACAATCGACGAAATATCGTTTTGTTTATCCGCGATAAAGTGGAAACGCGGTTTGGTGCTGACGACGTTTTCTTCCAGCATAAAACCGTTGGTGTTGAACAGCAGACCCAGGTCGATGTCGCCGTGGGTGACGGTGTAGACCGGTGCGCGGGCGTTGATGCGCGCCAGGCGTTCACGCAGTTTTTCTGCTTCGCCTGCGACGTCGGTTTTGGTCAGCAGAATACGGTCGGCGTAGCCAACCTGTGACTGGGCGATGGTGAACTGGTTCATCTGCTCATCGGCATGTACCGCATCCACCAGCGCAATCACGCCGTCCAGCAGGTAGCGCTGGCATAAAATCTCATGGGAGAAAAAGGTCTGAATAATCGGGCCGGGATCGGCCATGCCGGTGCATTCAATAACCAGACGATCGAACTGAATATTGCCCTTGTCGAGATTATCCAGCAGGTCGAGTAGCGCGTCCTCCAGCTCGTTGGAGCGCGAACAACAGATGCAGCCGTTGGTCAGCGTTTTGATCTGCGTGGCGCGGTCGCCAATCAGTTGATCATCAACGGAGACTTCGCCGAATTCGTTTTCAATCACGGCAATTTTGTAGCCGTGCTGTTCATTAAGAATATGGCGCAGCAGGGTGGTTTTTCCCGCGCCTAAAAAACCGGTGAGTAGGGTAACTGCAATCGGGTTCATGCTCTCTCCATTAACAACAGCGCATACCGCCTTTACCATCGCCGCCGTAGCGCGCGTTCTGGCGTTCGCGGAAGAATTCTTCATAGCTCATGTACGGCTTGTCGGGATGGTTGGTCTTCATATGCTCGACGTAGTTGTCGTAGTCTGGAATGCCAATCAACATCTTCGCCGCCTGGCCGAGATATTTTTTTGCCTGTCCTAAGTTACCAAACATAGTTCACTCTGATAAGAACAAAGCCCCGCCGAAGCGGGGCTAAACACGGTTAGTGGTGCGAAGAGATCTTCACGCCGCCTTCCGGGATTGGAACGTACGGAGTTTCTTTGTCAGTACGTTTGTCGCTGTTACGCACCTTCAGCCAGGTTTTGAAACCGTAGAAGATGATGCTGTACACCACAATCAGGAACAGAATACTCAGGCCCGCGTTGGTGTAGTTGTTCACAACGATGTGGTTCATGTTGGCAATCTGCTGTGCCGTCAGGTCAGTACCGTTAGCAATCTTCTCTTTGTACTGGCTTGCCATGTAGAAGAAGCCTTCCATCTGCGGGTTGGTGCTGAACAGTTTCAGGCCCAGCGCCCAGGTGGTGCAGATAAGCAGCCATACAGCTGGAACAACAGTTACCCAGATGTATTGGGTGCGCTTCATCTTAATCAGCACAACGGTGCCCAGTACCAGCGCTACGGCTGCCAGCATCTGGTTGGAGATACCGAACAGCGGCCACAGGCTCTTAACGCCGCCCAGCGGATCGACCACGCCCTGATACAGCAGGTAGCCCCACAGACCCACACAGCCCGCAGTACCGATGATACCGGCAACCAGAGAATCGGTTTTTTTCAGGAACGGGATGAAGTTACCCAGCAGGTCCTGCAGCATAAAGCGACCAGAACGGGTACCCGCATCCAGCGCGGTCAGGATGAACAGGGCTTCGAACAGAATGCCGAAGTGATACCAGAAGCCCATGTCAGCCATCGGCAGCACTTTATGGAACACGTGAGCGATACCTACCGCCAGCGTCGGCGCACCACCTGCACGGTTCAGGACAGAAGGCTCACCAATGTCTTTCGCGGTTTGCAGGATCTGCTCTGGCGAAATCACGAAGCCCCAGGAGCTGACAGTCGCTGCCGCGTGTGCGGTAACGTCTTTCAGCTGCGCCATGATGATCGGCGCGTTCTCGCCACCCATTTCATGCAGGTTAGGCATGGTGATGCCAAGGCCCGCAGGCGGGGTATTCATCGCGAAGTAAAGACCCGGTTCGATGATGGACGCAGCAACCAGCGCCATAATCGCCACGAAGGACTCCATCAGCATTGCGCCGTAGCCAATGAAACGCGCGTCGGTTTCGTTAGCCAGCAGTTTCGGCGTCGTACCGGAAGAGATCAGCGCGTGGAAGCCAGATACCGCACCACAGGCGATGGTGATGAACAGGAACGGGAACAGAGCGCCTTTCCACAGCGGGCCAGTACCGTCAATGTACTGGGTCATCGCAGGCATTTTCAGTTCCGGGTTCAGCACCACGATACCCAGCGCCAGGCCGACGATAACGCCGATTTTCAGGAAGGTTGCCAGATAGTCGCGCGGTGCGAGGATCAGCCACACCGGCAGCAGTGCGGAAACAAACGCATAGCCAATCAGTGCGAAGGTAATGGTAGTGTCTTTAAAGGTCAGTGCCGGACCCCAGTACGGATCGTGAGCAATTACGCCACCGAAGTAGATAGAGGCAACCAGCAGCACGATACCAATAACAGAGACTTCACCTACACGCCCCGGACGGATAAAGCGCATGTAGATACCCATAAACAGCGCAATTGGTACGGTTGAGCAAACGGTGAAGACACCCCACGGACTTTCGGCCAGGGCTTTAACCACAATCAGCGCCAGAACGGCAAGGATGATGATCATGATTAAGAAACAGCCAAACAGCGCGATAGTTCCCGGTACTGGCCCCATCTCTTCTTTGATCATCTCACCGAGAGATGCGCCGTTACGGCGAGAGGAGATAAACAGCACCATAAAGTCCTGAACCGCACCGGCCAGCACTACCCCCGCCAGCAGCCACAGCGTACCAGGCAGGTAACCCATCTGTGCGGCGAGAACCGGACCAACCAGCGGACCCGCACCGGCGATAGCGGCGAAGTGGTGACCAAACAACACGTAACGGTTGGTCGGAACATAGTTCAGACCGTCATTGTTAATAACCGCAGGCGTCGCGCGCGTGGGGTCGAGTTTCATCACCTTCTGGGCGATGTACAAACTGTAGTAGCGATAAGCCACCAGATACACCGACACAGAGGCGACCACGATCCACAGGGCACTGACGTGCTCCCCCCGACGTAATGCAACTACCGCGAGGCAGAATGCACCGATGATTCCGAGAATCACCCAGGGTATGTGCTTGAATATCTTTTTAGTATCCATAGTAAAACCTGGCATGTATTGATTAATAGTTGGCCGAAGCCGTTCTAGGTTTGCGTTGCGTTTGAGGAGGTAAATTGACCGCTATCCTGCAGTGATGTTGCCAGAGTTACGCGCGCGTAAAGTAAGGTAAATAACTGAGTGGTTATATTTGGGACGTAAGCGGTCAGGAATGGCGGTGAGCGGTTGGGCAAGAATTATTCGTCGGGTGGATATGTGATTGAGATCACAATAAAAATGCCCCTTCGATAATTAACCGAAGGGGTATTCTTAGAAGAGAGTGTCTAATTCCGCCAGTACGTTGTAGTCGTCATCAGTCAATAACAACGCTTTCCATTTGTCGAAGGTCAGGCACGGATGCGATGTGCCAAACACCAGAATATCCCCCACTTGCACGTCGCTATTAGCTGACAGTTGCAACATGCAGTGCTGATCCATAATGCCTGTACTGCGAATCGCCTGTGGATCAAATGCCAGTGATTTGCCGTTGCGATAGTGGGCGATTGGTTGCGGCAGTCCGGCGTCGAAGGCGCAATCACGCTTACCAAAATTAACCACCGCACGAGCAGCTTCCGGCACCGATTGCACCATGGCGACCAGTTCCAGCGCAGATGTGAGATCGCCTGCCAGATCGCAGGCCACAGGATCGCGGGCAAGCAACTGTTGTTGTGCCGCGTCGTAGATCCCGGTGTCGTGAGTGATGTAGCAGCCAGGGCGAATAACAATGCGGCAGTTATCAGGCTTTTCTGCCGCCAGCCAGATATTGCACACCACGTCATACCAGACCGTGCCTGCTCCGGTGAGAATAAACTCGCCATCAACCAGACTTGCCATATCACAGGCCAGTTGTGCGGCATCCCGCAGCAGAGCTTCTACCTGCGGTTGTGGATCGTCACCGTGTAAAACACCTTCATATAACTCAAGCCCGCGCAGACGTAGCCCTGGTAATTGGGCCGCCTGTTTAGCCAGTGCCAGTGCGGCATCCGTTGAGCGGCAACCACAGCGTCCGCCGGGAACACCCAACTCAATCATCACGTTCAGTGTCTGTTGCTGACTGGCAAAAAAGGCAGACAAAGCGCGGGCGTTCTCAATGCTGTCGATACAGCAGATAAAATCGACCGTCGGGTAATGCCGTTGCAACTGGGCAATCAACTGCATATTCGCCTTGCCGACCAACTGGTTAACCATCAGCACTCGCTGAATACCGCTCGCCATTGCCGCACCAGCCTGCCATGCGCTACCGACACCTATTGCCCAGGCACCAGCTGCCTGCTGCGCCTGAAAAATCCACGGCGTCATGGTGGTTTTACCGTGCGGTGCCAGCGAAACGCCGCGCACGTCAGCGTAGCGTTGCATCCACGTAATGTTGTTCTCCAGGGCCTGCTTTTTAATGATCGCGGCAGGTAAACAGACATCTTCGGCAAGGAGATTTGCGGGCATTTGCATCAGGGCAGATTTATGGGGAACCAGAGGTTCTGAGTGGTATTTCATAACATTTACCTTTTAAGTTTTTCACCGTATCGGATGTGAGTATCATTTGTAACTAAATGAAATATAAATATTTAGTTTATTTATCTTATGATTTATGAATAAAAGTATCAGAAAATCATCTGGGTTTTGCGTAGTTTTCCACTGTTTTTCGTCCTTGTAAATGGTTAACTTGTCACCATTGCAGAAATGGAGTGACGAACATGCAGGTTGACTGGTTAATCAAAAATGTGACCGTTATCGACGGTAGCGGCGGCCCTGAATTTCGCGGTGACGTGGCAATAACAGGTGATCGGATTGTCGATATTGCCCCTGCGCTTAACGTTACGGCGCAGCAGGTCATTGACGGGGAAGGGCGGGTGCTGGCACCAGGGTTTATCGACGTTCATACCCATGACGATATCAACGTTATTCGCATCCCGGAATATCTGCCAAAGATCAGTCAGGGGATCACTACGGTGATTGTCGGTAACTGCGGGATTAGTGCGGCGTCGGCGAAAATGAAAGGTGAAGTTCCTGACCCGATGAATCTGTTGGGGGAAGCGGAGCACTTTATTTATCCTACCGTTGAAAGCTATGCCCAGGCAGTGGAAGCAGCCAGGCCGTCACTGAACGTTGGCACGCTGATTGGTCATACGGCGCTGCGTAATAACCATATGGACGACCTGTTTCGCCCGGCGACGGCGGATGAAATTGCCGCTATGCGTGCCGACTTACGTCTGGCGTTGAGTCAGGGGGCGCTGGGGTTAAGTTCCGGGCTGGCCTATGCCACAGCATTTCAGGCGACTACCGAAGAAGTCATGGCGCTGGCGGAAGAATTAGCCGGTGAGAAGGGCGTTTATACCACCCATCTGCGTTCTGAATTTGAACCGATTCTCGATGCCCTGGATGAGGCGTTTCGTATTGGGCGTCATGGCAAAGTGCCTGTCGTGGTTTCCCACCATAAATGCGCCGGGGCGAAAAACTGGGGGCGGACAAAAGAAACGTTGGCCTTTTTTGACCAAATGCGTCAACACCAGGAAATTGGCTGCGATGTCTACCCTTACTCAGCCAGCTCTTCAACGCTGGATCTCAAACAAGTCACCGACGAATTCGATATTGTGATCACCTGGTCACAAACGCATCCGCAGCAGGCCGGGAAAACACTGGCGCAAATCGCCATCGACTGGCAGATGAGTATGCTGGAGGCCGCGAAGCTGCTAATGCCTGCCGGGGCTATCTATTACAACATGGACGAGCGCGACGTCCGCCGAGTGTTGAGTTATCCGGTCAGTATGATTGGCTCTGACGGCCTGCCCAATGATCCCATGCCGCATCCACGTTTATGGGGCGCCTTCCCTCGTGTGCTGGGCCACTATTGCCGTGATGAAGGCTTATTCCCACTGACCACGGCTATCCACAAAATGACCGGGCTTTCTGCCAGCCGTTTTCGCCTGCCCCAGCGTGGACTGGTGAAAGTTGGCTATTTTGCGGACCTGGTGTTGTTCGATCCACAAACCATTCGTGATGTTGCCAGCTTTTCTGATCCCAAACGCCCGGCAGATGGCATTGAGGCGGTGATGGTGAACGGCGTTATGAGCTATGGTCGCGATAAACATATTACAGGCCGTGCGGGACGCTTCCTGTGCCGGCAGACCTCACATTAAGGAGTGAATATGAGCATTAAACGTTACGGTACGGAAGGTGGAACAGGCACTGGCGGGCAGCATTTGCCTTTTGCCAGGGCGGTTGAGGCGGGCGGCTGGCTGTACGTCTCCGGGCAAACACCCATGAAAAACGGTGAAGTGGTAGAAGGCGGAATCGTTGAACAGTCACGACTGGCGATCCAAAACTGTGTCGACATCATGACTGAAGCCGGTTATAGCTTGGCGGATGTGGTTCACGTGAAAGTGATCCTGACCGACGCCCGCTATTTCCAGTCATTTAATAAAGTATTCAGAGAATTTTTTGGCGAGAATCCGCCTGCACGTATTTGTTGTGTGGCTGATCTGGTTGTCGATTGTAAAGTCGAAGTCGATGTGACCTGTTATAACGCGACCCGCTAATAAATTTAAGAATTAAAAAAACAGACCGCAATTGAGTGCTGAATACATTCAGCACTCCGGGAACTCTTACATTATTCTCTCTCTACTGGCAGGATGTGAATTATGAACAGTCATATCTTTTTAGTCGGCTTTATTATTTATGCCATCGCCATGATTTGGCTTGGTTGGTTTGTTTCTCGTAATCAGAAAAGCGGAGAAGATTTTCTGTTGGGCGGGCGTTCGCTGCCGCTGTTTCTGACGCTGGGGTCAACCGTTGCCACGATGGTTGGCACGGGTTCCAGTATGGGCGCAGTGGGCTTTGGCTACAGCAATGGCTGGGCCGGAATGCTTTATGGCGTCGGTGGGGCCGTAGGTATATTACTGGTGGCGTGGCTGTTTGCACCGGTACGTAAATTACGTTTTATGACCATGAGTGAAGAAATATCTTATTATACTGGCGGCAGTCATTTAATTAAAAATATTGTCGGTCTGATGATATTTATTGCCTCTATTGGCTGGCTGGGGGCGCATATATTAGGTGGCAGTATGTATCTTGCCTGGGCGACGGGTATTGATCTTACTGTGGCAAAATTAATTATCGCCTTAGCCTTTGCGATATACGTTATTATCGGCGGTTATTCGGCGGTAGTGTGGACAGACACTATTCAGGCCCTAATTCTGTTCTTTGGCTTTATATTAATGGCTATTCTTGCCGTGGTTCACGTTGGCGGCTGGAGTGCGATTGAGCAGGCGATGGACCCAAAAGCGATGAGCCTATTTGCGATTGATAAAATGGGCGTGCTGCCTGCGCTTTCGCTGGCACTGGTTATTGGTGTCGGCGTACTGGCCACACCATCTTATCGCCAGCGTATTTACTCGGGAAAAGACGTTCCCTCTGTACGGCGTTCATTTGTTATTACTGGCGTGTTGTATCTGTTCTTCTCGATTCTGCCTGCCATTATCGGCATGGCGGCGTTCACCATGAACCCAAATCTGGAAAACAGCAACTACGCCTTCTTGTTCGCGACCAGCTTCTTACCTGCCATTCTTGGGCTGGTGGTGCTGATTGCCGGGCTTTCTGCCACCATGTCTTCTGCCAGTTCTGATGCCATTGCGGCAGTGGCGATTATGATGCGCGACGTCTACACCATGATTACCGGCAGAATGCCGCCGGAGGACAAGGCCATTACTTACTCACGCTGGATGTTGACCTTTGTTATTGGCCTGGCGCTGGTCTTTGCTCTGACCTCTAATGATATCATCAGCTACATTACCAAAATGATTTCGATGCTGATGTCCGGGCTGTTTATCTGCTCGATTCTCGGTCGCTTCTGGCTACGCTTTAACTGGCAGGGCGCGCTGGCGGCGTTAGTGAGCGGTATGGTGATGTCAATTGTGGTGCTGATGAATGCCGACTGGCTGGCTTACTGGGGTAACCCGTGTATTCCGTCAGTGCTGGGCAGCCTGGTCGCTGGCGTACTGGTGACGTTGGTAACGCCAGCAAGTCAGGTCAGCCGGGAAGAAGCTTTGGCTATTATCACCAATGAGCGTGAAAACCAGAGTGTCGTGATCACCAAACCTGAAGAAGCATAACCGACAATGCTAATCGCCAAGTGGCTGGCGGTTAGCGCCCCCACGGTGGCTGTCTAACACCAGTTTTATCCGCCGCAGGCGATCTTTCGCCTGCGCTTTATTTGCCATTGCCAGTTCCGTTGCCAGTACATCGACCATGGCTAACATCGCGTAGCGGGAAGGCGTGGGTTTAAAGATGTAATCACTCTCCTGAACCAGCAGCGGCAATACCAGATCTACCTGTTCTGCCAGCGGCGTTTGTGCTGGCGTAATGGCAATAACACGCGCGCCATACTGACGGGCGATTGCCGCACTTTCGATGATTTCCGGTGTATAACCGCCCAGCGACAGCACAATCACCACATCCTGCGGCATCACTGCCGAGCACATCATTCTCATCATCAGGGCATCATTCTGACTGACCACCGGTAGCCCCAGACGGAATAAACGGTACTGAATCTCCTGTGAACAGATAGTGGAACCGCCGCCAGCTCCTAACGCAAGAATTTGCCGCGCCTGACTTAACCAGCTTACAGCCTGGCTGATGGCATTCATATCCAGCGAACGACGATGCGTTTCCAGCACGCTAATAATCGCTTCGTAGATCCCCTGAACACCGTCAAGATCCGGTACATCGAGAATAAACCGCTGCCCGACAGCCAGTGACTGCGCCAGTTTGACTTTCAGCTCGCGGACATCTTTGCACCCCAGTGCACGGGCAAAACGCGTCACCGACGCCTGACTGGTTTGCGTTAACCGTGCCAGCTCAGCAATTGGCAGTTCCACCGCGGCGGGGACATCATCAAGAATAAATTGTGCGATACGCTTTTCAGTGGCTGTTAACGCCATAAACCGTTCGGTAATGCAGGAGATGATATCGATGCTATAAGCCATAGGAGTATCACTGGTTCGAAGAAGATTGATACTTTGTACCATAAACTGCCGCTATAGAGTGTGACCCTCACAAAAAACGCAAGTTTGCTGCAACAAAAGCAGTGCCGACGCTTTTCCACAGCATAAAGTTTTCCACCACCAGGCCGACAACCAGTGTATCTGTCTAGTGGAAAGAGAAACCATGTTAAAACGTATCAAGATCGTGACCAGCTTACTGCTGGTTTTGGCCGTTTTTGGCCTTTTACAACTGACATCAGGCGGTCTGTTCTTTAATGCCTTAAAGAATGACAAAGAAAATTTCACTGTTTTACAAACCATTCGCCAACAGCAATCCACGCTGAATGGCAGCTGGGTCGCGTTGTTGCAGACGCGTAACACCCTCAACCGCGCAGGTATCCGCTACATGATGGATCAGAACAATATTGGTAGCGGTTCAACCGTTGCCGAGCTGATGCAGAGTGCCAGTATTTCGCTGAAACAGGCGGAAAAAAACTGGGCGGATTACGAAGCATTGCCGCGTGACCCGCGTCAGAGCACCGCCGCAGCGGCAGAGATCAAACGTAATTACGATATTTATCACAATGCGCTGGCGGAACTGATCCAACTGTTAGGTGCAGGCAAAATCAACGAATTCTTTGATCAGCCGACTCAGGGATATCAGGACGGTTTCGAGAAGCAGTATGTGGCTTACATGGAGCAAAACGATCGGCTCTATGATATCGCTGTCAGCGATAACAATGCCTCCTACAGCCAGGCGATGTGGATTCTGGTGGGCGTGATGATCGTCGTACTGGCGGTCATCTTCGCCGTCTGGTTCGGTATTAAAGCCTCGTTGGTAGCGCCAATGAATCGCCTGATTGACAGCATTCGTCATATTGCAGGTGGCGATCTGGTGAAACCGATTGAGGTGGATGGTTCTAATGAGATGGGGCAACTGGCAGAGAGTTTGCGCCATATGCAGGGAGAGCTGATGCGTACCGTCGGTGATGTGCGCAACGGGGCCAATGCTATCTATAGCGGTGCCAGCGAAATCGCCACCGGTAATAACGATCTTTCTTCGCGCACTGAGCAACAGGCCGCTTCGCTGGAAGAGACGGCAGCCAGCATGGAGCAACTGACCGCAACGGTGAAACAGAACGCCGAGAATGCGCGTCAGGCTAGCCATCTGGCATTAAGTGCTTCCGAAACGGCTCAACGTGGCGGCAAAGTGGTTGATAACGTGGTGCAGACCATGCGCGATATCTCCACCAGCTCGCAGAAAATCGCCGATATTATCAGCGTAATTGACGGCATTGCCTTCCAGACCAATATTCTGGCTTTGAACGCGGCGGTTGAGGCTGCGCGCGCGGGTGAGCAAGGGCGCGGTTTTGCGGTGGTTGCGGGAGAAGTGCGTAATCTGGCCCAGCGTAGCGCTCAGGCGGCTCGCGAAATTAAAAGCCTGATTGAAGACTCGGTGGGCAAAGTGGATGTTGGCTCTACGCTGGTCGAAAGCGCCGGGGAAACCATGGCAGAGATTGTCAGCGCTGTGACCCGCGTGACGGACATTATGGGCGAAATTGCTTCGGCTTCTGATGAGCAGAGCCGTGGTATCGATCAGGTTGGCTTAGCGGTTGCTGAGATGGACCGGGTAACTCAACAGAACGCTGCGCTGGTGGAAGAATCTGCCGCTGCCGCCGCCGCGCTGGAAGAGCAGGCCAGTCGCCTGACCGAAGCTGTGGCAGTGTTCCGGATTCAGCAACAGCAGCGTGAAACATCGGCTGTGGTAAAAACCGTGACGCCAGCTGCGCCGCGTAAAATGGCCGTGGCAGATAGCGGAGAGAACTGGGAAACGTTTTAATCGCCATAAAATGCCCGATAAGCAAAATGTTATCGGGCATAGGGAAATTAATCTTTACGTGGGTCGTTGATCGGCTGACGAACCAGGAAGATGTATGCCAGTGCACCCGCCGCGGTGACGCAACCGCAGATGATTAGCGCCAGACGGAATGAGTGGGTGGTATCGACAATAAAACCAGTAATGATCGGCGCGAAAGAAGCGCAGATGAAGCTGGCAAAGTTCTGGATACTGCCCACCGATGCAGTCATGCGAGAAGCGACAGCGACGTGGATCAATCCCCAGCAGGATGTTCCAGCAAAGTGAATGCAGAACAGTGCCATGCCAATCAGCAGAACCGCCGTCATGGATGTTGTCGCTTGCGGTACGACCAGCGTAAAGGCGGCAGAACAGAACATCCCGGCAATAATGCAGATCTTACGGCTTTTAATCGGAGCCATTCCCCCTTTGACCAGCCAGTCGGTAACGTAACCGTTGACCAGCATCCCGGCAGCCCCAAACAGGAAAGGGATAGCCGCCATCAATCCTGTGCTTTTTAAATCCAGGTTATAGGCTGTTTGCAGGTAACCAGGAAGCCAGGCCAGATACAGCCACGCAGTGTAATTGATGCCACTGAATCCGAGCATCATTCCCCACATTGTGCGGTTACGGAACAGGCTGCGCCATTCAGCAAAACTGAGTGGATCACGGCGGGCATTGACGCTACCGGCATTGAGATAGGCTTGTTCAACGGCAGTCAGTTCTACGTGCTCGCGGTTGCGATAGAGCATATACCAACCGATGGCGAGAAAAATACCCAACACACCAATGGTAATAAACATCCCGCGCCAGCCCATCACCAGCATCATCGCCGCCAGAATCGGTGGGCTTACGGCAACGCCAATGGTAGAAGCTGCGTTGAAGAAGCCCATCGGGCGTCCGCGCTCTTTGATGTTGAACCAGTCGTTAATGACTTTTACACCGCATGGGTTCATCGGCGCTTCACCAATCCCCATACCGATACGCACCAACACGAACTGCGTAAAGCTGTGCACCATGCCAGACATTGCCTGGAACAGTGACCAGAAGAACATCCCCAGTCCCAGCATCAGGCGCGGGCCTTTACGATCCAATAGCGGGCCGCAAGGAAGCTGCGCAATCCCGTAGGCGAGTGAAAACACGGAGAGCAAAGCGCCGATTTCGGTGGCACTTAATCCCAATTCTTCACGAATCGTTAAATTTGCTACCGACAGTGAACTGCGGTCGAGATAATTGATTACCGCCGCAAAAAATAATAACAACATGGCGGTGGTTTGAATGCGTTTAATTCGGGTACTGCGTTGAACTAATCCATCTGGTGGCACGGGAATATCTGCCGACGAAGATGGAGTAAATGAAGAACGCGGATCGAGGGTGATATTTTCTTTTTCCACGCCGGACTCCTGTATTTATAATTTTAATTGTTTACGTAATTGTGCATTACGCAAGGTTGACATTAACGGCAGGTAAAAGTTTTAGGACTTTACTACCGCTCACAAAAACATTTTTAGTCGACTGATTGTGAGCATAGGTAAGCGGGAATTTTCCGGTATTTATCTTTTGATAAAACCGTGCACCCGCTAATAGTTTGCTGTTTTTAATCCGTACTTAATGAGCATAACGCGTGTTCTCATTAATGGATCGAATCATTGATTGTTTAGCTGAATTCAAATGGTTACGGAGCGCAAGGGTGGCATCCAGGTCACTGCGGCAAATCAGAGCGCTGAGAATGGTCATATGCTCATCGACGGCAATGATATTGCGCTGTTTAAGATCGCTTTCGTCCCATTGATAGTGAAAATGAAAGATGACTGAGATGATCTCAAGCGATTGATCAAAAAAGATATTATCGGCAGCTGAAAGCAGTAAGGAGTGAAAATCTCTGTCAAGTTGCGAGAACATGCGAAAGCTGTTGCCGATGTTGTCACGCAGTAGTCGATGACGTTCGAGCATGGTTTTCGCCTGCAGCCAGCGGGGATCATGATCAGGCAGGTTGAGAAAGTGCTGAAGTGAATGAGTTTCGAGCATTTCGCGTAGCTCAAATAGCTGCTCGGCGTAGGATTGATCGAATTGCTTCATGCTCCACTGGCCGCGCTTTTCGCTCTGAATAAGATTATAACGACCGAATTTTAAAAGATATTCTCTTACTACAACCGGGCTGACACCTGCGGCCCGAGCCAGTTGCAGTTCAGAAAAAGTTTCCCCTGGGCGTAACTGGCGCTGGTTTATCATCGTAAAAAAAGCCTGCTCAAACACTTTGTTTTGTTCACTCATTGAAGCGGTAGTACAGGCGAAACCGTCATCATGGTCAGGTTTACGCGCAATAACATAGTCGTTTCCAACCTGCGTCAAGACGCCGCATTCGCGTAAGTGGCTGAGAATATGACGCACTGTGGTGCGGCTGATGTTGTACATTTCCGCCAGCGCACTTTGCGATGGAAGTGGGGAAGGGATGTGACCCCGCGCCATATCATCAATGACCTGGTTAATCACATTGTGGCGTAAATTTTGTGAGCGACTCATATTTTCCTCCTTGTGAGTCCATTAAAACCCGATTTAAAACATTTTTATGCGTGTGTTTTCACAAAACAGATTTTCCGTTCCGCTGCCATTTTTCATTTTCATTGATATCTAAGGCAACAAAAAATGGAGAGCCGAATCATGTCTACGATGAATGTTTTAATTTGCCAGCAGCCGAAAGAATTAGTCTGGAAACAACGCGAGATACCTATTCCGGGTGACAATGAAGCATTAATAAAAATTAAGTCTGTCGGGATTTGCGGTACCGATATTCATGCCTGGGGTGGAAATCAACCATTTTTTAGTTATCCACGCGTTTTAGGCCATGAAATATGTGGGGAGATTGTTGGGCTGGGTAAAAATATTGCTGATCTTAAAAATGGTCAGCAAGTTGCTGTGATCCCTTATGTTGCCTGTCAGCAATGCCCGGCATGTAAAAGCGGTCGCACCAATTGCTGTGAAAAAATTTCAGTTATTGGTGTGCATCAGGATGGTGGTTTTAGTGAGTATTTGAGCGTGCCGGTGGCGAACATTTTGCCCGCAGACGGTATTGACCCGCAGGCGGCAGCATTGATTGAACCTTTCGCTATTAGCGCACATGCGGTGCGTCGTGCAGCCATTGCTCCCGGCGAGCAGGTGCTGGTGGTCGGGGCGGGGCCAATCGGTCTGGGCGCGGCGGCAATCGCTAAAGCTGATGGCGCACAGGTGGTGGTGGCGGATACCAGTCCGGCACGCCGAGAACATGTGGCAACGCGTCTGGAGTTGCCCGTGCTGGACCCGTCAGCCGAAGATTTTGACGCGCAGCTGCGGGCGCAGTTTGGTGGTTCGCTGGCGCAGAAAGTGATCGACGCGACAGGTAATCAACATGCGATGAATAACACCGTAAATCTGATTCGTCACGGCGGCACGGTGGTATTTGTCGGTCTGTTTAAAGGTGAGTTGCAGTTCTCCGATCCGGAATTCCATAAAAAAGAAACGACGATGATGGGCAGCCGCAACGCCACGCCGGAAGATTTCGCTAAAGTCGGTCGACTGATGGCGGAAGGAAAAATCACTGCAGACATGATGTTAACCCATCGCTATCCGTTCGCCACGCTGGCAGAAACCTATGAGCGCGATGTGATTAACAATCGTGAGTTGATTAAGGGTGTAATTACTTTCTTATAAGGCGAGATTATTAAAGTTGCCATGCAGCGTCCGGGGAAGTGTTGGGCGCTGTTTTTTTTGTTTCTTAATAATGTGTTGTGTGCCGGAGAAGGTGTGTAGGTCGCACCTTATGCGACCTACAAATCAGTCAGGAATTACCCTTCACGTTCCACCACTTTAATTTCCACCATGCCGATACCAAGCTTACGCGGCGAGTGTCCGAGGATATTCCCTTCGTTGGTTGAGACGGGTTCAGGTGGCACAATCACCAGCGTGTCAGCATCGGTTGGGTTATCGAAATGCAGCGTGGTGGTGGTTACTTCATTGCCCAGCACAAGGGTTTGTTCTTCATTGCCTACGCGTACCGGAATAGGACGGCTGGCGTTATTGCCGTATGCTTTGGCGGTAATCACCAGGTCAAATTTCTTCGGCAGCGGATGCTTGTACTCAATTTTGACTTCATCGCCCAGCTGTGCGTTGGACCAGCGGCCCCACGACTCCGGACGAGAAATCCCGCTAAACTGTTTCACCTCTTCTGGCGCACCGGCGACGTTAAAGATGAAACTGTCGGCTTTGTAGCGAATATCGTTATCAATAATCTTCAGCGTATCGACATTGCCTTTGTAACGCGCCATGTCGATGACCGTATCTTTAAATGCCGTTTTGCCCTTCCATGTTGTTTTATCAACATGCTGGACAATTTGCTGACCGCCAAGCTGCCCTTGCGAGACACACCAGTCGGTGGAAAGTGCCAGTTCCGGAGCCCAGAGTTGTGCCATCTTATAGCAACGGTCAACCCAGACGAAATTGTCGCGTGGAGCGAAATCGGCCAACTGGAAACGCAGCGGTGCTGAGTATTCACTTTCCGGCAGCGGTTCCACGCGTTTGTCTGAAACCCGCAACAGCAGCGGCAAACGGAAATGGCTACCCGAGAAGGCAATCATGTTTTTCTGCTGGTCGATGATGAACTCTTTCATCTCTTTAGGGAATTTCCACAGGCGGATGATATCTGGCTTCCACGCCAATGTTTTCTTTTTGATATTGAGGAAGATTTCCGACATCGACTGCCCGGATAAACTGCTACGACCAAGTCCGAGATAGTTATCGCCACCGAGAATGTCCAGCACCGTCGCGCCGTTATCCATCGTATTACGCTTCACCGCCAGCGTTTCTTGCTGCGGCTTGTCGCCACGAATGACGAAAAACAGATTATTGCGATCTTGCTTATTGAGGTATTTCCACGCCGTGTTGTTCATCGCTAAATGGTCAGACGAGACAACGATAACGGTATCCTTAAACCACGGTGACGCTTTGATTTTGTTGATAAACGTTGCGATGTTCTCCTGGCTGCAACTTACCGCACTGAATGACTGATTCGGCTTACCGTCAAAATCATATTTTTTGCGGTTACAGGTACGCGAGATAAAACCATCCGGGTGATGGGTATCGACTGTCAGGGTAAACAGTGAGAATCGCTGACCAGAGCGGGAAAGCTCTTCAAACTTTTTCCACGCTTCATCCAGCACGGTATCGTCGTAGAATCCCCAGTCGTTGCGATAGTGTGGGTCTGCCACCACGCTTTTCAGCTCTTCTGAGCCATATAAATGGTCGAAGCCGTGCGACTTCAGGAACACATCTTTACCGGCAAAACGCAGATTCGCGCCCTGCACGAAATAGTTCTGATAACCCGAGTTCTTCAGGATATCGCCCAGGCAGATGTTCTGTGGGAAGAAGCTGGAAACAGAAGCGGAGGCGTTGCCTTCAAAGGGAGCAAACAGCGGAATGCCGCACTGAGAAGCCACCATGCCTGCAATCGTGTAATCCGTTCCCGGCAGCTGCTGCGTATGGCTGAAATCCAGTCCTTCATTTTTCAACGCGCCCAGTTCAGGCGTGAGATCCGGGAAAGCTTCGTTATCAAAATAGGTTCGCTCGAGACTTTCGCCGTAGATATAAACCAGGTTGAGTTTCGGGTCAGGGATAGTTTTCGACGGCTCTTTATAATAAGCCGCAAAGTCCGGGTCGCCGTCGCGTGACTGGGATTTCACCAGTTCCGTTATCTGACGAAATGCCGGGCTGGCATCCACTGAACCCAGCGCCAGTAAGAGTGCCAGCAGGCTGTAACCAAAATGGTGCGGATGATGACGACGACGGCGCAGGATCCAGCCCAGCGCACCGAACACCGCCGTAAGCCCCAGCACAATGCCGATACCCGGCAGAATGTATTTGCTGACACCAGCACCGGTCAGGCTGTTGGTTAAGGTATAGAGAACCGCGTCGTTAATACCATCACCAGTAAAATAGTCGCTGGCAAACAGGGTGATATTTAAAACGACAAATAGCCCCAGCACCGTTAACGTGGCTGCAAACCACCAGGTGTTACGTCCCGCTTTCCATGCGTAAATCAGCACAGAGGCGAGAAAAAGGGCGAAAGAGAGTAGTTCTGACAACGGGCGATCCTCACTAAACCGGGCCGTTTAGCCAACGTTTAAGCTTTTTGAGAAACACAATGTAATGGCGTCGCCATATTGCTGCAATTCTAGTGTCAAAAAAATGCGATGTTGTTAGGAATTAGTTTATAAACAGACTTTTTTGATTACGGTCGCTTCCCGTGTAACAGGGGGAAAACCGTCCAGGAGCAGGGAAAAGGACAGGAGAGAGCCGCGTCAGCCGGGTAACAGCTAAAACGCGGCGTTTCGCGGATCAGGAAATGAAGTTTAGCCCCTGCTTTAACACCAGATCGCAGGCTTTGGTTTTCACCTTTTCTGCCAGCGGAGTCGTTCCGATGTTATCCAGATTGAGTTGCTGACCATCTTTGGTTTTCAGCAAACCCTGAATGCCATCCAGATAGTTGGTGTCTTCTTTTTGCTCTTCACTGTTCAGGCCCAGCTTTTCCAGCACCTGGTTCTTGATGTTTTCGGCATCGGTTACCGAAGCTAGCTTTTGCTTGGCGCAGTATTGCAGTATGCCTGCGGCATTGTTCATGTTATCTGCACTTAAGGCCTGGTTCCCGCTGCTAAGCAAGCTAGTTAATGAAGCGAGCGACCAACCGCCTTCTTGTGTCGTGCTGTTTTGGTTGCCAAGTTCGCTGGCGGCGCTGGAGAGCGCATCTTTCCAGGATGCAGCATGCACCCCGGTGGAAATTAATGCGCTGGCGGCAAGGGCACAGCACAGAAGGTGTTTAACAGTTTTCATCATTATTACTCAATGTGGAATTGTGTCGCAGTATACCGCCAGAAACGGGGATTAATACTCTTTACCCGTTACCCGGCTACGGTAGCTATCCCAGTTGAAGATCACCCACAAACTGTTACCCAGGCGCATACGATCCATCACGCGTTCGCCCAGCAACTTGGTCATCTCTTCCATATTACTGTTAGTCAGCATCCCTGTTGGGCGTTTGGAAGAAGAGCGGCGATCGACGATCTGGTTGATGATCACTTTTTCGTATTTCGATTCGGTCTGCACACCGATCTCATCGATCACCAGCAGATCAACGTTGCTCAGATCGTTAAGCAGTTGTTCTTCGCTGGTACCGCTATTCCTGAAGGTATCTTTCATCGCCGACATAATATCGGCCACGGTGATGATCAATACGGATTTACCGCGTAGCAGTAGCTCGTTGCAGATTGCCGCCGCCAGATGGTTTTTGCCGGTTCCTGGCTTGCCAGAAAAGATGAAGCTGGCGATGTTGCCGTCAAACTCTTCGACATACTGGCGCGCTTTGCTTAACGCATTCATCTGCCCTTCACACTCAACGCGATAGTTCTCAAAGGAGCAGTTCTGATGCAGTGGACGAATACCGGAGCGGTTAAAGGTGCGCTGCATTTTCATCGCCCGATTTTCACGTTCGAGAGCGGCGGAGCGGATCGCCCCTTGTTCTTTCTGCCACGCCAGTAGTTCTTCACCCGTTTTGAATGCAGGTTTGATATGGGCAGGCATCATTTTTTGCAGGCGTTGCATCAGGTCGCCAACGTTTTTCATCGTTACCCTCTGAATCCTGGTGGAATTTGGCTGTCAGGTTCACTGACCGTATTCACATCTCGTTTCGGCAGTCCGCCGTTGCTGGCACGGCCGATTTGCAGGCTGCGCGCCAGTTTTTGTTGCCACTGTACATGGTGAAAGACTTTACCTTCCGCCTGCCAGTAGGCAATGAATGAGGCCAGTTCTTCGGTGGTCACCGGCTCTCTTAGCGCCACGCCCCATAGCGCCGCCAGGCGGATAAAGTCGGCATCGGGTTGCCAGTCCGGATACATGGCGAATTTCCCCATGGGTACAGCAACGGGAGCGGCTTGCGGTTCCTGATAGAGTTGATCGTCCAGAGCGACATCGCTTCCTGGACGCGCCAGCTTTTCTTCCAGCGCCAGCAGTTCAGCCAGGCGCGCAGGCGTGACGGCATAAAACGCCGGGGCATTGTTAGCAAATACGGCAACCACACCGCCTTCAGCTTTTGCCAGAACGGTTTGGTGATCGTGTACCAGGGCGTCAATACCAACGACGTCCGGGGTCAAAACTCTGGAAGACATACTGTTTCTCAAATATGGAACGATGAACGAGAAGGGAGATAACTTTTATAGTAACACACGGAGGAGAGGAGGCTGTCTCTCATCCGCGTGCTTTAAGTGAGGCAATTTTATACGCGAGGGCGTTTGCGGTACAACCATAATCCAGGAATGGAAAGGCCGATGGATAATGCACCAACAATCGATGAAGCTGTAAGAAAGTTGGTTAACAGGGTAATCATCAACGGTTCGCTGTAACCTAGCTGGCTGATTTTTACCGCCGAAATCATTGCAGTATAAGCAGAGATGCCCGGAAACATGGGGATAACAGCCGCCACGGTAAACACTTTCGGATGTGCCAGATACCAGCGCGACCATTGAATACCAATGGTGCCGACCAGCATAGAGGCCATAAAGGTTGACCATTCAATATTCAGCCCGCTGGTCATTAAGATCATTCGGGAACCATGACCTATCGCACCAAGCAGCGCACACCAGCGTAACGCCCGAACGGGAACGTTGAACACCATCGCAAAGCCGACCGCTGGAATGGCGGCGAGGATCATATCCTGCGCCAACGCTAACAGAAATTCGATCACACCCATCCGCGTAGCCCCCAAATCGTCAGTGCCATCACCACGCCGACGCAGGTAGCCAGTGTCAGCAGACTGGCGATCGCCCAGCGTGCCAGTCCGGTATTGATGTGGCCTTTAAACATATCGGCGACGGCATTAATCAACGGAAAGCCCGGCACCAGCAAGAGAACGCTGGCGGCCATCGCAATGGTGGGGGTATTACTGAAAGTGGGAAGTTGCAAAAGCAAACCGGAAATGGTGGTGGCGGCGAAAGCGGTGAGGCAAAAGTTGATCTGTGGATGAAGATGACGTTGTGCCAGCAGCTGGCGGATATACATTGCGACCGTACTGGCAAAGAAGGTGATGACGGCACCGTCCCAGCCACCGTTATTGAGTTTACAGAAACAGGCGCAAGAAAGGCCGACCATCAAGGCTACCAGCCATCGCGGGTAACGTAATGGCTGAATTTGGCTAAATCTTTTCTCTACGCCTTTGTAATCCAGCAGATGATGCTCCGCCAGAATCACAATGTGCTGGACTTCAGTCACCACATGCATATTAATGCCGCGATCGTGATTTTTACGTGTCGATGTCAGGCATTGCCCATCTTTAATGGTTGTCAGCACGATGGCGTTCGAAGAGATAGAACTTTCGACGCTGTCCATTCCCAACGCCCGACCCAGTCGTGAGGAAAGTTCATCGACCAACGCGCTTTCCGCACCATGTTGCAAAAGAAATAATCCACACTGGATACAAAGCCGTGTTACGGCTCGCTGTTGCTCAGTTTGCATAACTCGCCCTTTGTCATAGACGTGCTGCGTATTGTTCAGATAATGAGAATCCATTTGTATCATGAAGCGCGGTTGTTTTGCGGCAGGTTAAGATCAAAATTGCGCTGATTAATCCTGGTTATCGGGAGAGGCTCGGAGGGTAAAAAACGAATAATCTCAAGCTGTAAACAAATTATAACGTGAATATTATCGACATAATGAATGTATAGTCTGGTTTTTACGAATCGGGATTATCGATAACTGAGTGATTTTTTAGGCTTTAAAAAAGATAAAACCATCAGATTTTATTGAATAAATATTGATTGTGTGATTTTTTATTTTGCGAGAAGAAATATTTTTTAATTATAAATTAAATGAATGAGAATTCTGTTTTTCATTAAGTATTTCTAACAACTTAATGTAGATATTTTAAATGTCTCCAGGCTATTTCACCAGGTTATCATTTGATGCTAACCTTCTGACACATGCAGTGGAGTTGTTGTGCAGCAGGAGTATGCTGATATGAAAGTGAATGCTAAGGATAATTTATTCGCTTAATCTATTAATTTGCTGGAAACATTTAAGGAATGAATATCCTGAATAGACCATCATGATTTTTAGACAGTGGATGTGGAGGAAATATGTTGCCAGGATGCTGCAAAAATGGAATTGTTATCAGTAAAATACCTGTTATGCAAGCAGGGTTAAAAGAGGTCATGAGGACTCACTTCCCTGAATATGAAATAATATCCAGCGCCTCTGCGGAGGACCTTACCTTATTACAATTACGTCGTTCCGGATTAGTCATTGCTGATTTAGCCGGTGAAAGTGAAGATCCACGTTCTGTTTGTGAACATTATTATTCTTTAATCTCACAATATCGGGAAATTCACTGGGTTTTCATGGTGTCACGCTCCTGGTATTCCCAGGCGGTAGAACTTCTCATGTGCCCTACGGCGACATTATTGTCTGATGTTGAACCCATTGAGAATCTGGTTAAGACCGTGCGTTCTGGCAATACGCACGCAGAGCGTATCAGCGCCATGCTGACCTCTCCGGCAATGACTGAAACTCATGATTTTAGCTATCGCTCCGTCATTCTCACTCTTTCAGAGCGCAAAGTGCTGCGGCTATTAGGTAAAGGATGGGGCATCAACCAGATAGCTTCATTGCTTAAGAAAAGTAATAAAACTATCAGCGCCCAAAAAAACAGTGCGATGCGTCGACTGGCAATTCACAGCAACGCTGAAATGTATGCATGGATAAATAGCGCGCAGGGTGCAAGAGAACTTAACTTGCCTTCTGTTTATGGAGATGCCGCAGAATGGAACACAGCCGAATTAAGAAGAGAAATGTCGCACTCATAGAAAAATGCGTCATGAGCAGTATCGGTATTGAGAGTTTATTCAGAAAGTTTGCAGGTAACCCTTATAAGCTCCATATCTATACCAGTCAGGAGTCATTTCAGGATGCCATGTCGCGGATCTCGTTTGCGGCGGTCATTTTTTCTTTTTCTGCCATGAGAAGTAAACGCAGAGAGGGATTATCTTGCCTGACTGAACTGGCGATTAAGTTTCCGCGTACCCGCCGTTTAGTTATTGCGGATGATGATATTGAAGCTCGGCTGATTGGTTCATTGTCGCCATCACCGCTGGACGGTGTATTAAGTAAAGCGTCGACGCTGGAGATTTTTCATCAAGAACTCTTTTTGTCATTAAATGGTGTGCGTCAGGCGACCGACCGATTGAACAATCAGTGGTATATTAACCAAAGCCGGACGCTAAGCCCGACGGAGAGAGAAATATTGCGCTTTATGTCGCGTGGCTACTCAATGACACAAATTGCCGAGCAGCTTAAACGCAATATCAAAACGATCCGCGCGCATAAATTTAATGTAATGTCGAAACTGGGCGTCAGTTCTGATGCAGGGTTGTTGGAGGCCGCAGACATTCTGTTATGTATGCGTCATTGCGAAGCAAGTAACGTGTTGCACCCCTATTAATACGCTTAATGCCGGGTTTACTTCCCCGGCAAATTTTTCTATTTCAGCGTACAGTCACCACATTGCTGCACATCCGGCAAGCGATAACGCTGGCAGCAAGTGCGGCGCACCAGCAGGCCGTCGCGCAGCACCACGGTACGCCAGAGTGGATTATCTTCACCGGTAGTGAGCGTTTTCTCAAAAAAGAGGGCATGGCGCAGCGATTCAACCGTCGCCTCGCCGAGCAGCTGCTTCATCTCAGTGAGGTACCAGTTGATCAAATAACCGGTATTACTCCAGATAAGTTTACCGTTAATTTCTCCATTCGCTTCTAATGCTTGCACAACCGGAACAAGCGCCTTGCTAATTAACGTTTCCATTCGCTGCTGCGGTGAATGTGGTGTTGCGTTTTTATCTTCATACACATCGACCCAGAAACAGGCGGCGCGTCCGGTTTCGTGAAACTCAACGTGGAAATGTTCCGGCGACACATCTAATGCTTTTTCCTGCGTTAACAGGGCCAGCATTAATGGCGGCACCATCAGGCCGATGTACCATTGCGCCCACAGGGAGATCAGCGGCTTATTCTCGCGGATCATCGTTGGTTGATTGCGGTAGATATGATCGGAATAAACAGCTAACAGAGAACTTAACGCATTCGGTGATGACCATTGCGCCAGCGTCAGGGCACTAAATGGGGCGGGTTCATCCAGGCGGATAAACTCCAGCAAATGTTCACGATTTTCTGCGATCGTCGACCGTACTGCTTCTGCAAGTCCAGGATCCTGCGGCTGGAGATGCGTTCGCCAGATAACATCTTCATAGAGCGGTGCGGAACGATAGGCCATAATCGGGATAGTAATCTAAATGATAATGATTGCTAATCCTAGCGATAGGCTTACCCGATAGCAAGGGATTTCTCTGACTTGCAAATGATAAAAACTATCATATGATATTAGTTATCATTATCAATGAAAGAGATGAAACCATGTTGCAACGTATGCTGGGCAGTGGTTGGGGAGTGTTGCTGCCGGGATTGCTGATTGCAGGGCTGATGTATGCGGATTTATCGCCGGATCAGTGGCGGATTGTTATTCTGATGGGATTGGTGTTGACGCCAGTGATGTTGTATCACAAACAGTTACGGCATTACATTTTGCTACCATCGTGCCTGGCGCTTATTGCTGGTGTCATGCTGATGATAATGAACTGGAATCAGGGATGAAAAAACAAGGAAGAAACAAGAAAGGAAGTAAAGATAATTGGTGCGAGGGGGGGGACTTGAACCCCCACGTCCGTAAGGACACTAACACCTGAAGCTAGCGCGTCTACCAATTCCGCCACCTTCGCACAGTCATCTTACTTTTTTGATATCGCCTCGTTTGGTGCGAGGGGGGGGACTTGAACCCCCACGTCCGTAAGAACACTAACACCTGAAGCTAGCGCGTCTACCAATTCCGCCACCTTCGCCCAGTGCGAGCAATATCAACGTGGATTTTGGTGCGAGGGGGGGGACTTGAACCCCCACGTCCGTAAGGACACTAACACCTGAAGCTAGCGCGTCTACCAATTCCGCCACCTTCGCATACCATCAATTCTTAAAAAGAATTGCTACCACGGAGGCGCATTCTAGTGGTTTTCAGCTTTTCGTCAATAGTTAATTATCGCCAGATGTGTAATTGCTGGAAAAATGGCCATCGGCGGATTGTGGATAATTCGGTTGTCGGTCGGATAAAGCGTTCAGGCCTTACCTGACACGACATGTAGGCACAGATGCCAAATGCGACGCTGGCGCGTCTTATCTGGCCTACGAAGGGCTAACGTGCAGGTTTTGTATGTTGGATAAGGCGTTCACGCCGCATCCGACACGGTATGCGGGTACTGTTGCGTGAATTCTCGTTCGCAATATTTTTCAGAATCAATTTCAATATCCCTTGTGTAGTATTCATCACAAAGGATGTCAAAATTATCAATAAACGCAGTATGATAATCCGGGAGTTTTGCTCTGGCAATGTAGCATCATTTTTTTAACTTCCGTGAGATAGTGATTTTTTTAGCAATGATTTCAATGTAGAAGTCATGACTTTGGACAATGTAATGCGTGTATGTTCCTGAGTCATATAATTTCCAGTCAGTAAAATGCTCTGTTCTTTCGTTCTCGAGTTTTTCCAGCCATGATGACACCGGGACTACCCAGTAACATGAAGCAAAGTCATTCTCACCACAAGGAGTATAGTATCTGCGATCTTTATTGCGTTCATAACGCGTAGCCCATACTTCTGTAAATTCAACAACACCCTTAAATCTGGAGTATTTTGTTGAAGCTCTCCAGAGAGGAAAACTGATTATTAATGAATCACCAATACTTTCAATATGAACATAATCATTTGGTGCCTGCCAGTAAGGCAATTCAATAGCGTATGCGTAATCTTTTTTCATTTTATTTTTTGCTTTTAATTACAATTTGCGCTATTTGTTTTTGAAAAATTTCCGTTTTTTTATATTCATTCGGTGTGGCGTGGTTACAACTACTGTACTGATCGCCTGTCTTACCGTCATTCTGCCAGTGGCATACGGGACAGATCTCAAAAAAAGCATCTTCCTTGCTGGCGAAAACAAGATACCCGCAAGCATTACAAGCTATACCAGACATTGATGAGTTATTTTCCATATTATGATTATCCTTGAATTCGCGCAAAGAGATAGTACACATGCTTGATTGTTGAAAGGATGCTTATTAAGTGTGTGAGGCACCGATTAAACCGAAAAAAGGTGCTAACCGCCGCATTCTTAGAGTAAAAAAAACAGTCATATGCCCGATGTGCAAACTCATCGGGCTCATATGGGGATACTCAACCTTTCTTCGCCTGGCGGGTCATAATGGCGCGATACACCTTGAATCGCCCGGTTTGCGCGATAACTTCATGGAAGCCAAATGTCTCATCCAGCACGTCCGGGTAAGGCAGGAAGGCGTTCGCTACAATTCGCAGCTCGCCGCCACTATTAAGATGACGCACCGCGCCGCGAATCAGCGTTTGCGCCGCATCGAGGCTGGTTTGCATCCCATCGTGGAACGGCGGGTTGGAGATGATCATATCAAAACGACCTTTCACCTCGGAAAAGACGTTGCTGGCAAAGACTTCACCTTCAACGCCGTTGGCGGCAAGCGTCGCACGGCTGGCTTCTACCGCTGGCGCAGAGACATCGCACAACGTGAGACGAATTTTCGGCGAATGGCGCGCAAAGGCAACTGAAAGCACACCAGCACCACAGCCGACATCCAGCACTTTACCTTTCGTGTGCGGAGTTAACGTCGAGAGCAGCAACTGGCTACCGACATCCAGACCGTCGCGGCTAAACACGCCCGGCAACGTTTTGACCGTCAGGCCATCGACGTTATATTCGCCCCAGAATTTATCGGCATCAAATACCGGCTGTTTTTCCAGACGACCAAAATAGAGGCCACAGCGACGGGCGCTGTCCACCTTATTCAACGGCGCATAATCTGCAAGCATCTGCTCGGCGCTGCGCACGCCGCTGCGGTTCTCGCCAACAACAAAAATATCCGTCCCCACCGGCAGCAGAGAAAGTAAATTCATCAACTGAAACTGGGCTTCCGGTTTGTTCTTCGGCCAGTAGTAAATCAGCGTATCGCAATCTGCGACGTCATCCGCCGTGGCGACCAGACTAAAACGGGCGTTATCCCCCATCTGGCGGCTTAACACCTGCCAGTGGTGGAATTGCTGGGTATGAGCACGGCTGGCCGCGGTATCTAAACGCGCGGGCAGGTCATCCTGTAAGTCTCCGGCAAAAAGAATACGGCTTTGTTCGAAATCATCACTGTGACGCAGCAAGACTTCACTTGCCGGGGTAAATGCAGACATGGAATGCTCCTCAATTGATACTGGCGGCGATTATAGCCATATGTTGGCGCGGTATCGACGAATTTGCTATATTTGCGCCCCTGACAACAGGAGCGATTCGCTATGACATCCCGACGAGACTGGCAGTTACAGCAGCTGGGCATTACCCAGTGGTCGCTGCGTCGCCCTGGCGCGTTGCAGGGGGAGATTGCCATTGCGATCCCGGCACACGTCCGTCTGGTGATGGTGGCAAACGATCTTCCCGCCCTGACCGATCCTTTAGTGAGCGATGTTCTGCGTGCATTAACCGTCAGCCCCGACCAGGTGCTGCAACTGACGCCAGAAAAGATCGCGATGCTGCCGCAAGGCAGTCGCTGCAACAGCTGGCGGTTGGGTACTGATGAACCGCTATCACTGGAAGGCGCTCAGGTGGCATCACCGGCGCTCACCGAATTACGGGCAAACCCAACGGCACGCGCCGCGTTATGGCAACAAATTTGCACATATGAACACGATTTCTTCCCTCGAAACGACTGATTTACCAACGGCTTTCCACATTGAACAACGCGCCCACGCCTTTCCGTGGAGTGAAAAAACCTTTGCCAGTAATCAGGGCGAGCGTTATCTCAACTTTCAGTTAACGCAAAACGGCAAAATGGCGGCGTTTGCGATTACGCAAGTGGTGCTGGATGAAGCTACATTGTTCAATATTGCGGTCGATCCCGACTATCAGCGTCAGGGGCTGGGAAGGGCGCTGCTGGAACATCTGATCGACGAACTGGAAAAACGCGGCGTGGCGACACTATGGCTGGAAGTCCGTGCCTCAAACGCTGCCGCCATTGCCCTGTACGAAAGTTTAGGCTTTAACGAGGCGACGATTCGCCGCAATTACTACCCCACCAAGGACGGTCGCGAAGACGCCATCATCATGGCGTTGCCAATCAGTATGTAAGACAAGGTGGAATAATGAAGTGGGACTGGATTTTCTTTGATGCCGATGAAACGCTGTTTACCTTTGACTCGTTCACCGGCCTGCAGCGGATGTTTCTTGATTACAGCGTCACTTTTACCGCTGAAGATTTTCAGGACTATCAGGCCGTTAACAAGCCCCTGTGGGTAGATTATCAAAACGGTGCGATCACTTCATTACAGCTTCAGCACGGGCGTTTTGAGAGCTGGGCCGAACGGCTGAACGTCGAGCCAGGTAAACTCAACGAGGCCTTCATTAATGCGATGGCAGAAATCTGCACGCCGCTGCCGGGCGCGGTTTCCTTGCTTAACGCCATTCGTGGCAACGCCAAAATCGGCATCATCACCAACGGCTTTAGCGCCTTGCAGCAAGTGCGTCTGGAACGCACGGGCCTGCGTGATTATTTCGATTTGTTGGTGATTTCCGAAGAAGTTGGCGTAGCCAAACCGAATAAGAAAATTTTCGATTATGCGCTGGAACAGGCGGGCAATCCTGACCGTTCACGCGTGCTGATGGTTGGCGACACTGCCGAGTCCGATATTCTCGGTGGCATCAACGCCGGGCTTGCGACCTGCTGGCTGAATGCGCACAATCGCGAGCAACCAGAAGGCATCGCGCCTACCTGGACCGTTTCTTCGTTGCACGAACTGGAGCAGCTCCTGTGTAAACACTGATTGCCTCCCCCCCGTTGATGGGTAAAATAGCCGCAATTTTTCGTTTTCAACAAGCGCGGCGCGATGCCGCTTACTCAAGAAGAAAGAATTATGACGTTGTCTCCTTATTTGCAAGAGGTGGCGAAGCGCCGCACTTTTGCCATTATTTCTCACCCCAATAATTAATCCCAAATTAAAGCTCTTTTACTCTTTCAAAATCCTTTCAGTTAATTGAGGTCTAGCTATATAACTCATTTAAATACATTTGGTTATGTAACTTCTTTAATTGAAAATTCTTTCATGTAACTTTAAATCGATCAGGTTGCTTTCATCAAAAATCTGTACATATGCTTGTACATAATGTACAAAGCAGCAGAGGTGTTTTGCGATTTGTACAAGGTGAGTAATGGCGCTGTCTGATGCGTGGTTGCGTTCAGTCGTTGGAAAGGAACGTGATAAGGTTTTGGTTAAATCCGATCGTGATGGTCTGTCTGTCAGAGTATCACCGAAAGGTCGCGTAGTGTTCCAATATCGTTATCAATGGGCAGGGAAAGGTGAGCGCCTTGATATCGGAACTTATCCGGCAACTGGATTAAAAGAGGCCAGAGAAGAAGTTATCCGTCTCCGTGGTGAACTCGAGTCAAACCGCAATCCACGATTAGTCAAGCAGGCTGAAAAACGAAAAGCTACTGAAGTCATGACGGTAGAGTCTGTGATCCGTGCCTGGTATGAAGCATATTGTGTAAAAAATAAAAAAGGTTCTGAACAGATACTCCGCTCGTTTGAGCTGCACCTGTTCTCTAAAATCGGCAATATCCCTCACGATGCAGCTACATTGCATGATTGGTTAGAAGTCCTGGAGCCTCTTAGCACCAAGACTCCAGCAATAGCAGACCGATTGCTAATTAACGCAAAGCAGGCTCATGTCTGGGCGTATAAGAGAAAGCTCATTGAAACTCGCCCACTGTCGGATATCACGGGTAAAGATATGGATATCCGTAAAGGTCAGAAAAAACGGTTTCTGACACATGATGAAATTAACATCCTTTATGCTGCGATCGATGGTTCTCGAATGGTTCCTAAATACCGGGCCTTCATTAAACTATTGCTGCATTTTGGTTGCCGTAGTTCAGAGCTAATTACTGCTAGGGTGGATGATTTTGATTTTATAAATAAGGTATGGACTGTACCACCAGAACGACATAAGACTGGTGACATAACAGGCGAACCGCTAAAGCGGCCCATTATTGAACCGGTTGAAGAGCTTATAAAATACGTTATCTCTATGAACAACGGTTCCGATATGCTTTTTACTAAGGAAGGAAGCAGGGAGCCAGTTGGTCGGACATCATTGCAGTCGCTGCCTTACAATTTAATGCAGTTCGCATGGCGACGTCTGGGGTATCAATTTCCTCATTGGTCTCTTCATGATTTGAGACGAACAGCACGAACAAACTTTTCTGATCTTACTGCTCCTCATATTGCTGAAATAATGCTCGGTCATAAACTGCCTGGTGTATGGCAAGTTTATGATAAGAGCGATTATCTAGAAGAACAGCGTAAGGCTTACTGGGCATGGTGGGAGAGGGTTGAATCGATCGTTACTTGTACTGACTTAATCTCCAACGGGCAGTTTGCATAGCCAGAGCGTAATCATATCTGCCAGTCCGCTGCGGATACCTTGTGTACTGGGTGTTTAGCCAGACTACGTTAACCTGTAGCTTCAGTATTTATCTTTCAGCCTTTTGGGGTGTCGGCAGGAGTTTGATGGTTTATTGGGCTACTGTGGGACTAAGGATGTAGGGATGCCAATCAATGAATTATGAAAATATCATAGCACAAACAGAAGCAAGGGTTTGCGAACCTTCTGCTACTTAATTTATTATGTGCAGGTGATTTTTAATGTGATGAAGTGTTTTATGACTCGCGGAAACTTTGATTTTATAAACTCTAACGTGGTTTTCTCAGAAGCCGATAAGTCATTGTGGATTGATCTCATTAACACCGATTGTATTTGGTATGATATGATAATTAATCCTCCTGATGATATAAAAACAAATAAGATAATAAAGAACTATCTCAGAATCATGGAAAAATATACGAGGGAAAACTGTGAAAAGAGATTTATTTATTTCTTAGGTTCAAGAAAAAAAGTGAGGTTTTCAACCAAGAAACAGCCTAGGTATAACCCATTCACAAAAAATATAGTTTTCACTCTGTTAATTGGCAAAGAGGAGCGAAAGCTTCGGATAAAATATCCTTTTTGCACGTTTACGCAGAATGGGGTAGTGAAGATAACTCCAAATGTTAGAGTAACTGAGAAATTTCTCTACATTGAATATGAAAATGGCAATTTATGTGTGATGTCAGTTCATGACTTCGTAAACGGACATTATATTGATTTAGGCATTCATACAGAAGTGCATTACGTAGGATATACACGTCATCCGCATCGGCGCCCTGTTGATTTTATTCACCGTGGCTTATCAAAGATGCTGTATAGCGTTTCAAATGACGATAATGATTTTTTTGTTTGTTTTAGTATATTTAATCCAAGAATTATATCTCTAAATAATAAATGCAATGTGGTCTTTAATATTTCAAATTCTCTACTTGATGAAATTGATGTTGATAATGAGGGGCGAATTATTGAAAACTGCTTAATACGTTACTTTGATCCTAAGCTTCAAGATGATGACAAGGAAAGTAAAAGGTCAGATTTAAATAAAATGTTTATGGACTTGGTGGAAAATAAAAAAATTAAAAAAATATACGTTAATTTTCAATATAAAAGGAATAATGAGTATTTCTGCTTTTACTCTAAAGTTGTTCCGCCGAAATTTCATCATTTCTTTGTGCTGGATTTTTCTGATGACAAGATAAATATTGATAGAGACCAGGATATGATGACTCAGATGGCATTGTGCATGGGGTATTATAATTATTAATATTTCGCCTGATACCAACTCAAAATCTGTTTTGTCGCATCCATTGTGGATTAATATTCAGAGGTAAGGGGTATCAGCAGAATTTATATTTTGCAGGATGATCATACAATACATGATATATTGTCTCTAGCAACATCTGTTTCTGGCACAGAGCATATAGTCAGATTACGTTTGGTTCTGTGCCATCGATGGATACTATCTCACCTCTTGGCTAACCCCCATTACTCAATAACTCCAGCAAATCTGTATATCTTGCGTGATGCCCATTTATTTGGGCAGGATTTAATATCAGGATCTGGAAAATCTGGCCTGTATTTCTGGCCTGTCCTCCTATTTACGCTGTTCCAGCGAAGCACCGTCGATATTGAAACGCCACAGAATTCGGCGACTTGTTTTGTTGTCATTAAGTTGTTCATTACTGCCCCTCCAGCGGTTGTTCAGTTGAAAGACTCATGCGCATGTGCGTAACTCCGATAACTCGTTAAAGCGTTCCATAAACAGCCCGTAGGCATGGCCAGGAGCCAGAGGAATAACTTTGAACATCTCTGTTGCTTGGATACCTTCCAATACTGGCCAGAAAGAGCCATCATCTAGCCCGAGATCGCGGCGTTCGGTTGCCAGCATGATGAGATCGGCATATTTCACAGGCGTGCTCATAACCGGGGGTAACCCGTATTTCTCACGGATTACGGCGTCTATTTTTTCTTCCATCCGTTTATAGTCAGGAAGAAGGCGTTTCAGTGGCGCGGGGATGTCCTGACAATACGCTTCTGTTGCATCATGTATTAACGCTTCAAAAGCAAATTCCTGCGGTACCAATTGGCTGCAAAGCACCGCATGTTGGGCGACGCTGTAGAAGTGTGAAAGATGTCCTGCAAAGCGACAGATATTTGAAAGGGAAACCGCGATATCGTTAATAACGATGTCGTCTTTATTTATCCTGTCATAATAAAAATGCTTCCCGGAAAAAGTTTTAATAAATGACATTTTGTTCTCCACGTATATGCGTTGCACCACGCTGAATTCTGGTAAAAGGAAGCCCTCACCATCTGGCGATTATTGAGTAAATTATGTTTCCATAAATGCCCCTGCAGGGGCATTTGTAGTAATGAAATCAGGCGGTGAAAGTACCAATAAAGGTTTCTACTTTGCTGTCTTTGAATTTATCAACAAGCAGATCACGAAATTCGTTAGTCATTTCTTCCTGCACCGCTTCCAGCTGAATAATGCGCAGAACCAGTACCGGACGATCGCCAGTGATAATGCTGAGGCGTAATTTAAACGGACGTTCTTTCAGGCCTTCAAACGGAACGCATTTAAATTCAAATGCCACTGGCATAATGTCTTTGGTCTTCGCTTCGACAGACTCCATCAGGGAGCGTTTGCCGCTGAAGTCATTATCTTCAAAATCAGCGGTCTGGTTTGCTTCAATCGTGATTTTACGGATCGCTGCAGCCGCTTTTGTTGCCTGAATAGCGTCACCATTAGCATCAAAGCCCATAAGATAGTCGGCCCAGTCTTCAATCCATTCTGCCAGTGACTTCTGGGAGTTACGCTCGCCGTTAACAGACAACAGAGCAGAGAACGGTGCTGTCTTTTTCAGTTTGAGTGTGGCGGTGTTATCTGCGTGACCTGGTTCATCAATAGTACCCAGGTTAAGCACACTGACGGCACGCATATTATCGGCATCGATAAAGCAGCGGGTGCCTTCATCTGCAAGATCTTTGGAATAACGGGTAAAGTCATCGATGCTGGCAGTGGAAAGCGCACCACGGAAACGGAAGCGATTTAAATTAAATTTTTCCAGATCATGAATGCGGAAATTCTCAGGCAATACCACAGCATCGGCACTAATCTTACGGATAATTTCATTAACACCCTGAGCAGAAATAAGAGCATGGATTTGATTAATTGCGGTTGCGTCTAAGTTCTGAGACATAATAAGTCCTCACTATATAAAGATATTCAGTGATGAGATAAATAATCAGTTTATTAAGAACGATATTAACGACCTGCTGTGCGGAGTTTTCCGTCAGGTTCACCGGCAAGAGTCAGTAATTGTCCCTGGTCTTCCTGCAGAATAGTCAGGCGACCACCGCGATTGACATACATCGGCGTTTCGGTGGTGTCTTCTTCGGAAATTTTCCCGCGGTTAGTCGGGCGAACATATGAGAGTTTGTGTTTGATTTTCACACGGTTCTCATCAAATGGTTCAATTTCCAGGTTGAGCGAGACCTTACCTTTGGTTTTCGTGTTCATCACACCGGAAGCGACTTCACTGAGAACTGCGCCGATTTTGGTTTCAAATACGCCGCCGTCCAGCTCACCGATAAATGCCTGCACATCAGTACTGCGTTCGCTAGCCATTTTGCTGCTCCTCATCATATCGACCCTGCAAGGTCGGTTGGTTTCTCCACAAAACAGAGAAGAACACCTGCGGTGGCAGCCGCCCGGATGGATTGGGTTATGAGCCCGTCGTCCGGTGATGCTCTTCTCTGTTTTGTAAAAAGGACGGTACCAGCCGGAAGCAAGTGTACAAACTGATACCGCCAACGCAGTGGCAGTTGTGGCGGGGTTGTCACTCAGGCGTATGGTCAACCTGACAACCCGGTGTCCTCAACGGGGAAAGAGTAACCCCGCCATACTTACCGCCGCGCCATTTCGCGGATTACCACAATGCTGAGAGCACTTAGCCAGTTACGGCACCACACTTTGTCGCGATTCCATAAATGCCCTCATCGTTGCACCCTGGTATCTTCCCAGGCGTCAAACCGAACCGCCACGCTGGTTAGGCGTCTTATCAGCATTATCATTGACTTGCACATTCCGGCTACTTGGTTTGTTTGCCCGAGCAAGGAGTGGATTGTCCCCTTTAACGTCTCCAGACCGCTAACGACGCATGTGCCATACGCCGTGTTACAATAAAGTGTTCGGTATTAGTTACCAAAGAGACGATTACTCTTATGGTTGAATGTAATACTCCTGTTGAATATTTCCTTACTTACTATTTGTTTTTTCTATATAGCGAATTGGTTGTTTTGTTTACATAATAAGAGATTTTCTTAAATAAGTTTACATTGTTTTGTCTTGCTATTTTTTAAAATTAAAGAACAATGAATTGTCGCTATCAGTAATTATTCTTTATGAAGTGTTATAAATAACCCCCTGCTTTTGAGTTTTGTACGCAGTGTTTTTAGTTGTCGAGGACATTATGGATAATCAAAATACTCCTGTTTTTGATGTATGTGGTTGGTACTGTGTACCAGTTAAAGATCATAATTCAGTTATAGTTCAACTGTCCTGCAAACAACCACCATTTGAATCTGATAAAATTATCGAAAGTCCAATATATTCTTTTCCCATAAAAGAAATACCAAATCTCATAAATACATTACAAAACATTTATGAAGAAAATAATTGATTATAAATCCAGTTCAAAAGTGAAGCGTCCACTTGGGCGCTTTTTCATTTACGAATCATTCCGGTCTTCGTATGCCCCGGACGGCTACTTCGTGGGCGTCCTGCCTGTTCGATATCTTATGTAGGTACATTATGTATCTCTAAGGTACATTGTCAAGTATAAAAAAACCTGCCGAAGCAGGTTCATAGACATTGATCAGGCTTTAATTTTGTATCTTCTTGGTTTTCCTGAGAAAATAACTGTACCAATGATAGAGCAATTACCGTTTATCTTAATGTAAGGCTCAGGCCAGTTGGGGTTTAATGCTTTGAGATAACGCTGTGTCCCGTCTTCTATCAACCTTTTGAAGGTGGTTTCACCTGTATCGTGCATCAATGCTATAACGTCATCGCCGTGGCAGGCTGGTACTTCTGGATCGACAAAAATCATGTCTCCCGGACGGTACTCATCAATCATTGAATCACCAATCACCCTCAATATATAAGTCATTTCGCCACAGGGTACAGGGCAGGGATACGTTTCTGTTGTGCTCAAATCAACCTCAGAATAGCCAACTTCTTTCCATGCTCCGGCCTGTACCCATGATATGACAGGGACTAACGTTATTTGTTTATTAGTGATTGAAACATCAGGTTTTTTTGTGATGTTCGTTGTCTGGTGTTCTTGATCAAGCCATCCGACAGGCAGGTCGAAACATTTTTCGATGTGCCGTGCCATGCTGTCACCGATATTTTTAGTAGCGCCATCCCCCATAAACCTGCTGGTCTGGGTAGGCTCGCGATCAATCATGGTGGCAAAGGATGAATTTCCGCCAACACCATCTCTCAGTTTTCTGGCGTTAGACCGCCGGATGTCATGGATTGTTTTCATAACGAAATTAAAACCTTTGTACCGATAAGGTACAAGTATCTTGAAGGTTCATTTTAATCATGTAATATGTATACTGGAGGTACATGTTGTATGAAAGCGTATTGGGACTCTTTAACCAAAGAACAGCAGGGCGAGTTGGCCGGAAAAGTTGGCTCAACACCAGGCTACTTACGGATGGTTTTCAATGGTTATAAAAAAGCCAGTTTTATGCTGGCTAAAAAACTTGAGCAATGCACGTCAGGTGCAATTACGAAATCTGACTTAAGACCGGATATCTATCCGAAAGATTAACAGAACACCTTCAATTTTTAACCACAGAACGATGAGGCTAACCGTGGGTAAGCATCACTGGAAAGTAGAAAAACAGCCTGAGTGGTACGTGAAAGCTGTCAGAAAAACTATCGCGGCGTTGCCGGGGGGTTACGCTGAAGCTGCTGAGTGGCTGGATGTAACAGAGAACGCTTTATTCAACCGCCTTCGTGCAGATGGCGATCAGATTTTCCCGCTGGGATGGGCAATGATTTTACAGCGCGCGGCTGGCACTCACTACATTGCGGATGCTGTCGCACAGTCTGCTGGTGGGGTGTTTGTATCGCTTCCTGAAATTGAGGAAGTAGAGAACGCCGATATAAACCAGCGCCTGCTGGAAGTCATCGAACAGATCGGGAGTTACTCAAAGCAGATTCGTTCGGCAATCGAAGATGGGGTAGTGGAGCCACACGAGCAGACAGCAATTAATGATGAGTTGTATCTGTCGATTTCGAAGCTCCAGGAGCATGCGGCACTGGTCTACAAAATTTTCTGCGCTCCAGAAAAGAGTGACGCCCGCGAGTGTGCAGCTCCGGGCGTCGTGGCGTTTTGTGTCTGTGGAGAAACTAACGCATGAACAGTTTAACGGCAAATAACCGTTTGTCGCAACAGCTGGTGGTCAGCGTCGCTGAACACCTGTTGTTACGGCATGAATGCAGATTACCAAATCACCTGGCTGTAAGTAACCACAGAGAACTTTACCTGACTGTGGGGGGCGAGTTGTGCAGGAACTTAACCGCTGGTTTCGTGACGGAAGAGGGCTTTATGTCCATGTTATTCGTTGGGAGCCAGAAACACAGCGCGTTATCTATCTTCGCAAAGACTACCCGCATGAGTGCTTTAGTCCTTTGTGGAAATTCAGGCGTGATTTTGTTGAGTGTGAAGGACCACCAGCACATTGATTCTGCCATTCCGGGACGTTACACTGTTCAGGCACCTTATAAAGCGGGTGTCGGGATTGGCGTCCTGGAATTGCATACGGCGACAATTGGCGCGTTAGCGTCTTTTTTGTTGCTACAACTCAGCTATACCCAAATTATGGTGGGCTGGGTGGGGGCACCGAAAGGTGCGCCGGTTTCCGTATGCGCCGGTTACGCCAACCCTGCTCAGTTCACCACCAGCGAAATTGGCGTTTCCGGTGGTGGAAGTTATCCATTGCATACGGAGGCTGCCATCATGGCTACTGTCCCAGCCCTCTCTCGTCTGAATGATGAAGACTTACATAAACTCAGTTATGTAACAACTGCACTACGTGCTCTGCGCAAGGTAACTCTTTCGGATCCGCAGGCGCATCAAGTTCTGGTAGAAACCCTTCTTAACTTGCAGGCTGAACGTATTCGTCTGGCGGATAAGGCTAATTTTCATATTCACTGTCTCCTGAATATCAGCGGAGGGCATCGTCATGCTTAATCCGTTGATCCTCAATATTTGCCGTTTGCTTCAGCGTAAAAAAACATCAATTCCTATAGTTGGGCAGTGGTACACCACACCTGCAGGGCATGTTCTACGTGTTAGCCTGGTTGACCGTGAATGTCAGAAGGTGATTTGTGAACCGCTGGGCCGTAATTACCGCATCAGTATGCCGCTTATAGCCTTTTGCTCCGGAAAAAACATGAAGCATCTCGGAGGTGCAGCATGAGTATGGAGCTGATGGTTAAAGCGATGAAAATTCGAGTGGGTAATCCATTGCGAAAACTGGTTCTGATCAAGCTGGCTGATAATGCCAGCGATCAGGGGGAGTGCTGGCCCAGCTACCAGCATATTGCTGACCAGTGCGAGATTAGCAAACGTTCTGTGATGAATCATATTGCGGCCCTTTGTGAGTCCGGGCTGGTAAAAAAAGTCACCCGGAAAGGTGAAAAAGGTAACTCAAGTAATATCTATCTCCTTCATCTTGATGGTGCAGGAGATTCACTAGGGGGTAGTGCAAATAATTCACTATCTGGTGCAGCAAATTCACCAGGTAGTGCAGGAGTTGCACCAGGGGGTAGTGCAGGAGATTCACCCAGAACCAGTCACTCTTTTGAACCAGTCAAAGAATCAGTCAATGAACCAATAGCTGTTGGTGCATCTGCTGATGAGTCTGTGCGAGTTCGTTCAAACCGACCGGAATACTCTCCGGAGTTTGAGCAGGCATGGCTGGCATATCCCAAACGTGCTGGTGGCAATTCAAAATCAGCATCCTTCAAAGCCTGGAAAGCCCGTTTGAACGAGGGGGTAAACCCCGAAACCATGCTGGAAGGTGTGAAACGCTACGCGGGCTGGGTATCTGCGATGGGCAATAGCGGCACACAATTTGTGAAACAGGCTGTCACGTTCTTTGGTCCGGATCGTCATTTCGAAGAATCCTGGGAAGTTCCTGCGGTATCTGCAGCCAGACGTGAGGACCCGTACTTCAAAGCCAGTTACGACAACGTGGACTACAGCCAGATCCCGGCAGGATTCAGGGGGTGATCATGAGTCTTTTGAATGAAGTTCAGAAATTCATTGAAGCCCATCCGGGGTGTACTTCCGGAGACATTGCGGATGCTTTTGCAGGTTACTCACGGCAGCGCGTTCTGCAGTCAGCAAGCAAGTTACGTCAGAGTGGGCGTGTGGCTCACCGTTGTGAAGGGGATACACGCAGACATTTCCCGCGCCAGACAAAGATATCGCCGGAGGCGGAACGGCAACCAGTTCGTGAAACCAGACCTGTGCGCAATTTCTATGTCGGCACTAACGACCCGCGGGAGATTTTATGCCTGACCCGCCAGGCTGAAGAACTGGAGTCCAGGGGCTTATACCGTCGTGCTGCAACGGTGTGGATGGCGGCATTCCGTGAAAGCCACTCCCAGCCAGAACGAAACAATTTTCTGGCGCGTCGTGAGCAGTGTTTACGGAAAAGCAGCAAGCGCGCTGTATCGGGTGATGAGTGGTATCTGTCAGGGAATTACGTGGGGGCTTAATGAGTAATAAATATTGCCAGGAGCTGGTGGAACTGCGGAACAAACCAGCCCATGAACTGAAGGAAGTGGGCGATCAGTGGCGCACGCCGGACAACATTTTCTGGGGAATTAACACCCTGTTTGGTCCGTTTGTTCTGGATCTGTTCACTGACGGTGATAACGCCAAATGTGCTGCGTATTACACGGCGGAAGACAACGCGCTGGCGCATGACTGGTCAGAACGCCTTGCGGAGCTTAAAGGTGCTGCCTTTGGAAATCCCCCATACAGCCGCGCCAGTCAGCATGAGGGGCAATACATCACCGGCATGCGTTACATCATGAAGCATGCCAGTGCCATGCGTGATAAGGGCGGGCGCTATGTTTTCCTGATCAAAGCTGCCACCAGCGAAGTGTGGTGGCCGGAAGATGCAGATCATATTGCTTTTATTCGCGGGCGTATTGGTTTTGAACTGCCTGCCTGGTTTATCCCGAAGGATGAGAAGCAGGTGCCGACAGGCGCTTTCTTCGCTGGTGCTATTGCTGTTTTCGACAAGACCTGGAAGGGACCGGCAATCAGCTACATCGGGCGCGATGAACTTGAGGCATGTGGTGAGGCGTTTCTGGCGCAGGTTCGCCTGCAGGCGGAAAAGCTGGTCAGGGAGATGGCGGCATGACGACGTTAACTCAATGCCAGCAGCAGGTGCTGGATATGCTGATTTCTTATCAGAAAGAGCGTGGCTTCCCGCCAACCAATCAGGAGGTGGCAACCATGCTGGGATACCGTTCGGTGAATGCAGCGGTGGAGCATCTTCGCGCACTGGAGAAAAAAGGCGTCATCACGATAAAGCGTGGTGTGGCCCGGGGGATCACGCTTCATACCGCGGTGAAGGACGACGACAGCGAGGCGGTCGGGATTATCCGCTCACTGCTTGCCGGTGAGGAAAACGCAAGGCTGCGTGCAACTCACTGGTTACATGAGAGAGGCCTGAAAGTATGAAGCTGATCCTGCCTTTCCCGCCCAGCGTGAACACCTACTGGCGACACCCCAACAAAGGGGCATTTGCTGGTAAGAGCCTGATAAGCGCGGCGGGGCGAAAATTTCAGAGCGCGGCGTGCGCAGCAATAGTTGAGCAGTTACGTCGTCTGCCAAAACCAACGTCGGCACCTGCTTCAGTGGAGATCGTGTTGTTTCCTCCGGATAACCGGATCCGCGATCTGGACAACTATAACAAGGCGCTGTTTGACGCCCTGACCCACGCGGGTGTGTGGGAAGACGACAGACAGGTGAAAAGAATGCTGGTGGAGTGGGGACCGGTTATCCCGAAAGGGAAGGTCGAGATCACTATCAGTAAGTATGAGAAACCGGCGGGTGCAGCCGCCTGATTAAGAGGAGAAACGAAGTATGAATAATCTGATGGTTATTGATGGTATTGAAGTTCGTCGTGATGCTTATGGGCGTTACAGCCTGAACGATCTGCACAGGGCAGCCGGGGGAGAACAAAAAAACCGCCCGAAATACTGGCTCTCCAATAAGCAAACCTGTGAATTGATTGAACAACTTTTCACCGAGGGTGGAATTCCGCCTCTGGAACAAAATCAACCAGTTAGCGTCATTAATGGCGGAAATAACCAGGGGACGTATGTCTGCAAAGAACTGGTGTATGCCTATGCAATGTGGATCAGCCCGTCATTCCATCTGAAGGTGATCCGTACTTTCGATATGGTAACCAGCGCACCGGAAAAATTATCCGGGCAGGCTGCTGACAAGATGCAGGCTGGCGTGATCCTGCTGGACTTTATGCGCCGGGAGTTAAATCTGTCTAACTCATCAGTGCTTGGTGCCTGTCAGAAACTTCAGGAGGCTGTTGGCTTACCGAATCTGGCACCGCGCTATGCCATTGATGCTCCTGCTGACGCGCCTGATGGCTCAAGTCGCCCCACGCTGTCGCTGAGTGCACTGCTGAAACAGTATGGTATCCGCCTGACGGCTAATCAGGCATATCACCAGATGGTGAAGCTGGGGATCGTCGAGCAGCGCGAACGATACAGCCGTACCGCGATTAACAACATCAAAAAATTCTGGTCACTGACAGCGAAAGGCTGCATGTTCGGCAAGAACATCACCAGTCCCGCAAATCCGCGCGAGACGCAGCCGCATTTCTTCGAATCCCGATTCCCTGAGCTGTTAAAGCTGCTCGATACCGTACATTGAGGTGACCGTGAGAGCACTACTGACCCCTGAAATTGCCCCGCGTATGGGGATCGTATTGTTCAGACCAGGTTCAGAGCTGATGCCCCTGTTTATGCAGGGGCGTGTCCTGCTGGAGCCTGAGCCGGAACGTTATTCATCTTTCGCCAGTGGTGCCGTTCCGGCGGCATCACAACCGCTGGCGGATGATCCTGCCGTTCGGGCCGTGTTCCGCAATGAGGCAGTTATTCGTCGTGCGGGTGGCGTGGAATGTCTTGAAAGCTGGTTACTTCGTGAAAAGGGCTGTCAGTGGCCTCATTCCGACTGGCACAGCGAGAACATGACCACAATGCGACACGCTCCGGGCGCAATCCGTCTGTGCTGGCACTGCGATAACCAGCTGCGCGATCAGTTCACGGAACGGCTGGAATCAATGGCAACGGATAACTGTGCCCGCTGGGTGTTGTCTGTTGTGCGTCGGGATCTCGGTTTTGATGACAGTCACGTTGTGACAATGCCGGAACTGTGCTGGTGGCTGATTCGTAATGACCTGGCGGATGCCTTACCGGAAAGTGCAGCCCGTAAGGCACTGAGATTACCAAAGCCTGTTGTGCCGTCTGTCACCCGGGAAAGTGACCTTGTGCCTTCGGTTCCTGCCACCAGCATCATCCAGGATAAAGCGAAAAAGGTGCTGGCGCTGAAAGTGGATCCGGAGTCGCCGGAGTCTTTTATGTTACGCCCAAAACGTCGCCGCTGGGTTAATGAAAAGTACACGCGCTGGGTTAAGACACAGCCGTGTGCATGTTGTGGAAAGCCCGCTGATGATCCCCACCACCTGATAGGTCACGGTCAGGGTGGAATGGGAACAAAAGCGCATGACCTTTTTGTGTTGCCTTTGTGCAGAAAGCATCACGACGAGCTGCATGCGGATACCGTGGCATTTGAAGAGAAGTATGGCTCCCAGCTGGAGCTGATATTTCGTTTTATCGATCGTGCGCTGGCAATTTGCGTGCTGGCCTGATTTTGTGGAGAAAGTTGATGCGTGATATGTATGAAGTTTTGGACCGCTGGGGGGCATGGGCTGCTGCAGAAAACAGTGGTGTGGACTGGCAACCGGTAGCCGCTGGCTTCAAGGGGCTTTTACCTCATGGCAGAAAGTCCCGGATTCAGTGCGATGATGATGAGGGCATCATAATAGACGGTTGTGTCTCTCGGTTGCGTAAATATAAACCGGAAGAGTATGAGCTGATCATTGCACACTTTGTTATTGGTATATCGCTTCGAACTATTGCGAAGAAGCGAAAGTGCTCTGATGGAACGATAAGGAAGGAGCTACAAACTGCAATAGGATTCGTTGAAGGGTGTATGTTGATTTTGTTTTGATATTCGCAGAAGCCGCTAATGCGGCTTCTAATTAAGAATTTATATTTCTTTTCTCTTCAAATAATTCTTTAATTTTTAATGGTATAAATGTTGATTGTATGAATGAAAAACATGTTAAGAACGAAATTAAATGTGCAATAGTGGTTTTGGTATAATCAAAATAAATACCGGAATGTGTTTTATCCTTGGATAAAAGATAAAAAACAAATATTAATGCAAGTGTAATTATATACATCAAAAATAAAGTGTAATATTTTACAAAGCGCATATAAAATCTAGTGTTTTGGTTTTCTTTTTCTAATGCATTAAGCGATTTAGATATTGATGAGTTTTCACCGGACATTGTGATAACTAACAATAAAAAACCAGATAGGATTGAGAAGACATTTGCAACAAGATTTAATGCATCATTATTATTTGTCAAACTATTCGTAAGATATTTGGAGAAAAGAAAGGAAGCCACAAAATTTCCTATGGTAACTGAAATACCTGTCCAGTTATAATCTTTAAGCATATGGCTCCCCTACAGTCTTTAGTTGCATTATAACACATTTGTGACAAAATGCTCTAAAATTTCATAAGCATATTTACTGGAAATTGTTTGTGATCCATATGGTAATGTGTAGTAAGTTTTTGTAAGTTTCATATCATCGCTAGTGATTTTCTCTCCTTTTTTAGTTTCAAAATAAAAGTCACTGTTTAAATCAGATAACCAGGGAGTCGGGTTACTTTCGATTGATGCAGCAACGGCAGGGTTACCTCTGGCATCAATAGTAAAATGACCACTTATTCCTGTTTGTTTTAATTTTGGTTCTTTTTTTACAAACGATGATAAGAAGTTAGGTTTTTTAACAAAATCTGACTCATGTACATTGAAATTCACATGTACAGCACGCAAACCATCATCTTTTACTTTTTGAATTACATTCTTCTTTAAAACAGCTGACGGTATTATATCTATACCGTAGCATTTGAATATTTTTGCTATTTTGACCTCACTCCAGTTGGTGGATATTTGAAGAAGTGAAGCAATCTGATTGCCTTTAACCATAAAAAAAGCATGGAGATTGTCAAAATTTTCAACATCTAACAAATCTTTAACATTGGGTTTGTTTGGGGTAATCGATACTTCTTCTTTAGGGTTGTACAAAGAAAAATGTAAGTAATGGATATTACCATTGGTCCTGAATTCTTTTAACTTTAAATGTCTGTTAGTTGATAATGTGATTACGGAGCCCTGTACAAGTTGTTTATTGATTGATATTTGCTGAAATAAATTATTTTTCCCGTCAAGGTTTACATTAAAAGCCCTGACTTGGCATTTTTTTGTTAAGTTGCTGTTTTTAGTGTCAGAAAAGTTCATGGTTTCCCCTTGTTCGCTGTGTGCCCTTATTCTAAAAAAAAACTACTGCGTACGCAAAAACTATTGTATCGTGTTAAGAGTGGTTACTACGCCACACAGCTTAAACCTGCTGCCAAGCGGGGTTTTTTGTGTCCGAAAAGTGGTGCAGTACGTTAAATGTGTATGTTGTTTTTTTAATATTCAGAAATAATAAAAACACATGCGTATATTTACAAATATTGACATTGTTTTCTATTGAAAAAAGAACCGGCATTATTAATATTGGTTCCCGGTTCCGAAGGGGGTGTAAAGCGGGGTCATTTTTATTTCTCTTGAGGAACCAATGCCGACTTAGCTCAGCAGGCAGAGCAACTGACTTGTAATCAGTGGGTCACCAGTTCGATTCCGGTAGTCGGCACCATATGCGGGTATCGTATAATGGCTATTACCTTAGCCTTCCAAGCTGATGATGCGGGTTCGATTCCCGCTACCCGCTCCATAGTAGTAAGGCGAGATTGTATTAGGCACTGGCACATTATATGTGGGGATAGTTTTTGGCCTCTTCATTTACATCCCGTTCTGTAATGAGTGATACTAATTGCAGTCCAGTGCTATTTTTACACCATCAGAATGGTGCATTATAGGTAGAGATTTGTAATGTCTCTGGCTGGGACCGATAATGCATCATCCCGATGTTGTAAACATCACCCTATCATTGAGATTAATCGTATATTAAGCAAAACCTGGAAATACATCCTTAACCGCCTTCATCAGGCGGTTTTTTTATTTTTAATTCGCAAAAAAGAAAACATGGACACTGATAATGCCCGTGCGGTAATGCCATGCAAGTCAGCGATAAATATGGAATAAAAAAAGCGCGGCTGTCGGATTAACGCTGCGGGACAAACTCCTTGAAGAAGAATAAGTATCGGTCTCCTTCAGGGAGATGCGTTTATATTACTAAGCATTAAGAATGGTTTGAATTCTCAGATTAACCTTAATTCCAGATGAGATTTATTTCATTTTCTCCGGGCCGCGTCCGGCACACATCACATCAGATAACACCGCACAAAAGGCATCTGCGGGTGCCTTTGACGGGGTGTTTTTTACGGGCCGCTGGTGGCCCTTTTTTATTTACAGGAGAAAAAGTATGTCTGAACCCTTATCCGGTTCCGGCACGGCTGCGGCGCTCGGCGGGGCGACGGTATTCGGGCTGTTTACCGGAACGGATTTCGGGATTGTGTTTGGTGCGTTCGCCGGGGCGTTATTTGTGGCAACGATGCCGCAGGCGCTTTCAGCCTGGCGTGTGGCGGCGCATTTTCTGGTGTCGTTCATTATCGGCGTGCTGGGGGCAGAGGTTCTGGCATCCTGGCTGGTCAGGCACACAGAGTTTAACGGTGCACCTGTTGACGCATTGTGTGCAGTACTGGTGTCAGTGGTGTCGGTGAAGATTCTCTCGTTCATCCACCAGCAGGATATTGCATCGCTGGTGTCCGGCCTGTTCTCCCGCCTGCGGGGTGGAGGAGGCGGCAATGTTAAGTAACCTTCCCGGATTGCTGAATGTGGCGTTATGTACGGTTATCGTGCTGACGCTCTTTTTTTATCGTCGTCGTGATTCCAGACATAAACCGCTGGTGTCATGGCTGGCCTGGCTGCTGATGCTGCTGTATGCCTTTGTGCCACTCAGCTATCTGTGTGGTCGCCCGTTAGCAACGGGCTGGCTGGAAGTGTTTTTTAATCTGCTGTTCTGCGTGCTAGTGATACGCGCGCGCGGGAACGTCACAAAAATCTTTCCATTGTTGAGGTGAGTATGTCGGGTAAATTCAGATTCAGCCGCCGGAGCGAGAAAAATCTGGAGGGCGTCAAATCACAGCTGGTTGCTGTCGTTCGCCGTGCGCTGGAGCTGACGGAAGTTGATTTCGGTATTACGGAAGGCCTGCGCACAAAAGAGCGCCAGATACAACTGGTTGCGGAAGGGAAAAGCCAGACCATGAACAGCCGCCACCTGACCGGTGATGCGGTGGATGTTGTGGCCTACGTTGGCAACCAGGTGTCATGGGACTGGCCTCTGTACGAGAAAATCGCACAGGCATTTAATCAGGCTGCCGCAGAGCTGGGTATCGCCATTGAATGGGGCGGGGACTGGAGTTCTCTGAAAGACGGACCACATTTCCAGCTGAAGCGCTGACAGCAGGGGCTGATTATGAGCAGAGTTACTGCGATTATCTCCCCTCTGGTTTTCTGCATCATTGTCTGCCTGTCATTGGCTGTTAATCATTATCGTAATAATGCCATTACCTACAAAGCGCAGCGCGACAAAAATGCCAGAGAACTGAAACTGGCGAACGTGACAATTACTGACATGCATCAGCGCCAGCGTGATGCTGATGCACTCGATGCTAAATACACGAAGGAGTTAGCTGATGCGAAAGCTGAAAATGATGCTCTTCGGCGTAAGCTTGATAATGGTGGACGGATGCTCGTCAAAGGCAGATGTCCAGTGCCAGCCACAACAAAAGGCTCCGGCACCGCCAGCATGGGCAATGATGCCACCGTCGAACTCTCTCCAGTTGCTGGACGAAACGTTCTCGGTATCCGGGATGGAATCATCAGCGACCAAGCAGCCTTGAGAACGCTACAGGAGTACATCAGGACGCAATGTCTGAATTAACAGAGCCAGCTTAATTGCTGGCTGTTTGTGTGAGGATGGGATTGTGTGAATGTTCAGGTATTATTATATGAATTACTGGATAAAATCGTTCGGTTTTGTATATCCGTCAAGAACTAGATCGTGATTCTCCCGATGAAGAACCAGTGTATCCATATAATCAGGTTTAAATCTCCAGCCGTTCATCTTTTTTGCAATTTTCGACAGACAGTGGTTATGCGTGAAAATTACAGTAATATTATCAGATTGTGATATTCCCAGTATGTTGTTAACTGCGCCATCATCACAGGTTGAAATATCAGGAATGGTTGCTGTTTTCCCACCCGAAAAAAAAGAGGCTGTCTGTATCGTTCGGACTGTATCTGTTGAATAGAGACCGTAGTCCGGAAACATTTTGCTGAATGCATTTCCATATTGTTGAGCTTTGTTGGCTCCATTTATTGTGATTCCATCACGTTCCGACAGGCATGTATTTGTGGAGCGATCACATCGTTCTCCATGTCTGATGAGAAAAATAATCTGATGCTTCTGGTTAATTTCAGTGATGTCATTCATATCAAGCCTGGCCGGAGTTCTTTTTATATATATGCTTGACAAGCAAACGAATATAACGAGTAAAGATATAATCAGAAATTTTATTATTGTGCGGCTGGGCATATAAATATCCTTATACAGGTGTGTGAAAAAGGACATTATTATTTGTAAATCTTATGTGATCCTTAAGGGGGTCTGACGTGGCGAAATGGGCACTGGTAGCGGTACCGGTGCCTTTTTTATTGATGGGATGCATTAGCTTGGATAAGGTGCTCCAGCTTTTCGATACAGCTTCTCAGGTCTGTGAAATTGTCGACGGTGTTCGGCAGTGTCTGCAGAACTGATTGCCTGTAAGAGCAGAATATTTTGCTGAAAAATGAAGGATACATCAGCGTCAGGAAAGCATGAAATTCTGTGTTTGTGGCTACTCAATAAAATAAATTCTTTCTGTCTCCGCGAATACTCAAATGTTGATCAGTGCCCGGTGCGGAGACGGGCTTCGATATCAGGAGGCGATGATGGAAAAAACAGAAAACAAACTGATTGTAATTGGTGCTGATGCTGCTCCGTTTAAGTTTGAGTCGTCTCAACTGGTGGAGATGCGCATCAGTGATGAATGGGGTGAGGTTAAAGCCCGCGCGCAGTGTGCGGATGGCGAAAACCAGTAGTTGATCCACTACAAAGCAGCTGATGGTCGCGCCACGACGGAGTGGTTTGGTGAGTCAATGCTGGAAGCAACAGAAGATGATCGTCATCCTGGTTGTCCGGTATTTGCCTGTATGAAATTACCGGAAGGCGCAGTTGTTACTGAGTAACAGGCATTACAGCAGCCCTTCAGTGTGAGGGGCTGCGATAATGCAGGTGTTAGAGTGTGTGCAAATGATAATTGCTCCCATTTTCACGGGTCCTTCCTGGGAATTTGGAATACCGAGGGGATACGGATGCGCAGAAATCGCCAAATTTTTGCATTTTCATCGTTCATCACCACCACTGTAATTTGTTGATAATGAAAGGTTAAAAAATAGCTGGTGTCGAAAATGCTTATTTTTTGTTCATCACTGGAGGGGTAAGTGGATAAGGAATTGAAACACCTTGTTCTTAATGTCAGCCAGTTAGCTGCGCTGTCGGGTGTGCACCGACAGACTGTCGCATCAAGAATCAAAAATATCCGAACAGCGGGTGGGCATGAGAGTAACCTCAAGCTGTATAAACTTACTGATATTCTGGCAGAATTAATGAAGTTGCCACCGCCTGTCGCTGAAGGAGAAATGGATCCCCATGACCGAAAAGCCTGGTATCAGTCAGAACGTGAGCGCCTGAAATTCGAACAGGAGGTCGGAGAACTGATCCCTGCGTCTGATGTCGCCCGTGAATTTGCTGAAATGGCAAAGGCTATGGTGCAGGTTCTGGAAACCCTCCCCGATATTCTTGAACGCGATTGCGCTCTTGAGCCTTCGGCTGTCATGCGGGTGCAAAGCATTATTGATGATCTGCGTGACGAAATTGCGCGGCGGGTGGCAGATGACAGCAAACAGGAAGATACAGAGGAGGAAAATCAGGAGGACGAATAATGCCTGTGCAGGCGACCGCCAGATCGTTGAAACTGGATACGGGCCAGTTAATTAAAGCGCCGCGCAGAATGCCTGTTGCCGAAGCGGTACAAAAATTTATGCGAGTCCCTACATCTGGTGGCAACTCTGTTCCGTGGGATCCGATGGTTGCACCGTATGTGATTGACCCCATGAACTGCCTGTCGTCCCGTGAGTTTGATGCGGTTGTTTTTGTTGGTCCTGCCCGTACGGGCAAGACTAACGGCCTGATTGATGGCTGGGTGGTTTATAACATTGTCTGCGATCCGTCTGACTTTTTGCTGGTGCAGATGACACAGGATAAGGCGCAGGAGCACTCCAAAAAGCGCCTGGCAAGAACATTTCGTTGCAGCCCGGAGGTCAGAAAACGCCTCAGCCCACGCCGTAACGATAACAACGTTCATGACAAATATTTTCTGTCGGGCAGCTTTCTGAAAATCGGCTGGCCTTCCATCAATGTCATGTCATCCTCTGATTTTAAATGTGTGGCGCTGACTGATTACGACCGATTTCCTGAAGATATCGATGGCGAAGGCGATGGTTTTTCCTTGGCTTCAAAACGTACCACCACATTTATGTCTGCAGGTATGACGCTGGTGGAGAGTTCCCCTGGACGTGAGATCACAAACAGCAAATGGCGCAGAACGTCACCGCATGAAGCCCCGCCCACAACGGGGATCCTTTCTCTGTATAACCGTGGCGATCGTCGTCGCTGGTACTGGCCCTGCCCGGATTGTGGTGATTATTTCCAGCCATCGATGGAGGCTATGACGGGATATCGTGACAATCCTGATCCTGTAAAAGCCAGTGAAGCGGCTCATATATTGTGTCCGCATTGTGGCAGCCCAATCACTGCAGATATGAAACGTGAGCTGAATGGTCGCGGTGTCTGGTTGCGTGAAGGAGAGCATATTGACAGAGAAGGGAATGTTACCGGAACGCCCCGTCATTCAAGGATTGCCAGCTTCTGGATGGAAGGCCCCGCGGCAGCCTATCAGACCTGGGCGCAACTGGTTTACAAACTACTGACTGCTGAGCAGGAATATGAAGCCACAGGCAGTGAGGAAACACTGAAGGCGGTGATTAACACCGACTGGGGATTACCTTATTTGCCTCGTTCCGCCATGGAGTTGCGCAGTGCAGATGTTCTGATGCAGCGGGCCGGGAATTACGGTAAGCGCCTGGTACCGCCGAAAGTGCGTTTTCTTATTGCGGCTGTGGACGTGCAGGGCGGGAAGAACCGACGGTTTGTGGTGCAGATTATTGGTTATGGCGAGGACGGCGAACGCTGGCTGGTGGACCGTTATAACATCCGACAGTCATTGCGCTGTGATGAAAATGGCGAAGCATTACCTGTGCATCCCGGGGCTTACCCTGAAGACTGGCAATTACTGGTCACCGATGTACTGGAGAAAACGTATCCGCTCCAGTCCGATCCGGCCCGCAGAATGCCTGTACTGGCAATGGCGGTGGACAGTGGTGGTGAGGACGGGGTGACGGATAACGCCTATAAATTCTGGCGAAAATGTCGTCAGGATGGACTGGGGCGACGGGTTTTTCTGGTAAAGGGAGACAGCACGAAACGCCAGAAAATTATCACCATCACGCACCCGGATAATACCGGGCGAAGCGATCGTCGTGCTGATGCTCAGGGGAAGGTGCCGGTATATCTCCTGCAGACAGACCTGCTGAAAGATCAACTAAGCAATAACCTGCAACGTGAAATGCCCGGACCAGGCTACATTCATTTTCCTGACTGGCTCGGGGAGTGGTTTTATGAAGAGTTGACCTACGAGGAACGCGGTGCTGACGGGAAATGGCGCAAGCCGGGAAAAGGGAATAACGAAGCATTTGACCTTTTTTGTTATGCCCATGCCGTCGCCATTCTGCGTGGCTATGAAAAAATCCGTGACTGGAGCAACCCTCCCCAGTGGGCAAGAGGGCAGGATGCTGATGCGGGTGCTTCGGCAGACAGACGTTCTTCCGGCGCAGAGGACAAGAAAAACGTTGCCGGAAGAGATGAGCGGCAAAAAGCAGCGTCGCCGGAAGCGTTATCCGGAAACTGGTTATCACTACCCCGAAACGGAGGATGGTTGTGAAAAAAGATGAGATTTTCCAGATGCTGGTTATCGTGCGTCAGGCATACAGGGATTCCCTGGATGGTAAAAGTGTGTCTTTTACCGGGGTGAATGGCAGGGCGATCACCAACCATGATCCTGTTGCATTGCGCAGGGAGCTTGAATACTGGGAAAAACGCTGGGCGGCAGCCTGCCAGCCCACAAGGAAACCGTACAAACTCGCCCGTTTCTCCTGAGGTTTTTTATGGGTTTTTTTGATAAAGCACTTGGCGCAATTGCGCCAGGGTGGGCGGTATCGCGCGCCAGAAACAAAACGCTGCTGAGAGCTTATGAGGCGGCGCAGCCTTCACGCCTGAATAAAGCCCGGCGCGAGAGTCGTTCTGCCGATACAGCGGTTTTTTCTGCCGGCACCTCGTTAAGGGAACAGGCCAGAGCACTGGATGAAGATCACGATATCGTGATTGGTCTGCTGGATAAGCTGGAAGAGCGGGTTATTGGTGCGCAGGGGATCCAGATTGAACCACAACCACTGAGAAGCGATGGCACCCTGCATGAATCGCTGGCAGAGCAGATCTCGGCATTGTGGTCTGAATGGTCTGTTCGCCCTGAGGTCACGGGGATGTTCACCCGCCCGGAGGCTGAACGGATGGCGTTGCGATCTGCTTTGCGCGATGGTGAGATGTTCGTACAACTGGTGCGTGGTCCTGTCGCCGGTCTGAATCATTCCACTATGGTGCCATTATCACTGGAGCTTCTCGAAGCAGATTTTGTTCCGGTCAGTCTGAACACGAACGCGGGGCAGCAAGTCCGTCAGGGCATTATTCTTAACAACTGGGGACGACCCGTAGGGTATCGGGTTTATAAATACCACCCTGCAAATATGCGCGGATTCAGCGCCGATCTCAAAACTGTTGAGGCAGACAGCATGTTGCATCTGGCGATGCGGAAGCGCCTGCATCAGGTGAGAGGTGTCAGTCTGTTACATGGCGTGATTCGCCGGATTGCTGATCTGAAAGATTACGAAGAATCAGAGCGTGTGGCTGCCCGTATTGCTGCCGCGCTTGGCTTCTACATTAAACGCGGTGATGCGGCCAGCTTTCCGACGGATAACGACTGGACACCTCCAGAACAAAAAAACCGGTATTTTGATATTTCGCCGGGCATGATTTTTGACGAACTGGCCCCCGGTGAAGATCTGGGAATGGTGGAGTCTAACCGCCCGAACGTTCATCTTTATGAATTCCGTAACGGTCAGTTGCGTGCTGTGGCTGCCGGAACCCGCGGCAGCTATTCCAGTATTGCCCGTGACTATAACGGCTCCTACAGTTCGCAGCGCCAGGAACTGGTGGAAGGTTACGAAGGCTACGGGGTTTTACAGCAGTGGTTTGTCGGTCAGTACAGCCGCCCGGTGTACCGGGCATGGCTGGAGCAGGCAAAGCCTTTTCTTGATATTCCTCCTGATGTTGATATGTCCACGCTTTTCAATGCCACTTATCTTGGTCCGGTGATGCCGTGGATTGATCCGGTGAAGGAGGCTGCAGCATGGCGGGCCATTCTTCGCGGTGGTGCCGGGACGGAGGCCGAGTGGATACGTGCCCGAGGGCAGTCACCGCAGGAGGTCAAACGTCAGCGACTGCGTGAAACTGAATTTAACCGGGAAAACGGGCTGGTGTTCGATTCTGACGCCGCTAACGATAAAGGAGTGATCCCTGATGCAGCAAATGATAAACCCGCGTCTTCGCGGGACGATGATTAATCCCCGCGCCAGCCTTGCGGGGGTGGATGCCGCTAATGGTCAGTGCTGGTATGAAATCCGTGCACAGACTGTCGGGCGGGTGGAAATTTACCTCTATGACGTGATTGGCGGATGGGGCATCACTGCGCAGCAGTTTATTGCTGACTGTAAGGATGCGGGGGTGTTTGAGGCCAGCGCCATTGATCTGCATATCCACAGCCCGGGCGGTGATGTGATGCAGGGCTTTGCCATCTTTAACACGCTGTCACGCCTGAAAGCGAAGGTGGATATCTGGGTGGACGGTGTTGCTGCCAGCATGGCCTCCATGATTGTCTGCCTGCCTGGCGCCACAGTGCATATGCCTGAAAATTCCTGGCTGATGATCCACAAGCCGTGGGGCGGGATCGCCGGTGATTCTGATGATATGCGTGATTATGCCGACTGGCTGGATCGCAATGAGGCGCTGATGCTGTCAGCCTACATGAATAAAACCGGACTCGGGCAGGAGGAGCTGGAAGCCATGCTGAAAGCAGAAACCTGGCTGAACGGTGCTGAAGCCGTGGAAAAAGGCTTCGCTGATACGCTTGAACCTGAATTACAGGCTGTGGCCTGTGTGAACCAAAATAAACTGAAGGATTATCATAATATGCCAGAACAGCTTAACGCGCTTTTTGCTCCGCGTGCGGAAACGACGAACGGACAGCCGCAGGAGCCGAAAGCAACCCCGCAAAATGCGCAACAGATTGCTGCTCAGCAGGCACCATCAACCGGAAATGTGGATATCAGCGCAATTGCTTCGCAGGTTCAGCAACAACTGATGGCAGCCAATGCGGAACGTGTGCAGGCTGTAACCGCAGTTTTTGCCTCTTTCCCGTCTTATGCCGCACTGAAAGCGGAGTGTCTGAACGACATGACCTGTACGGAAGCACAGGCCCGTGAAAAACTGTTGCAGGCGCTGGCAGCCGGAACGACACCAAGTGCAGGCCCGGGCGCTGTTCATATTCATGCCGGGAACGGTAATCTGGTCGGCGATTCCATTCGTGCGGCTGTGATGGCACGCGCCGGATATGCCGAAGCAGAAAAAGATAATGCTTATAACGGTTTTACACTGCGCGAGCTGGCGCGTGCTTCGCTGGTTGATCGCGGTATCGGTATCTCCGGTCATTCCGCACCGATGGCGATGGTTGGGCTGGCATTTACTCACAGCAGCAGCGATTTCGGCAATATCCTGATGGATGTGGCTCATAAAGCTGCGTTGCAGGGCTGGGATGATGCCAGCGAAAATTTTGACAAATGGACCCGCAAGGGAACGCTGACTGATTTTAAAACCGCGCATCGTGTCGGGCTGGAAACTTTCCCGACGCTACGAAAAGTATTGCCGGGGGCTGAATATAAATATGTGACCCTGAAAGATCGTGGCGAACCGATTGCACTGGCGACGTATGGCGAATTGTTCAGCATTGATCGCCAGACCATCATCAATGATGACCTGGATATGCTGACCCGTATTCCGATGGCAATGGGGGCTGCTGCGCGGACTACCGTGGGTGATCTGGTCTGGGCCGTGCTGACCAGCAATCCGAAAATGTCGGATGGCAAACCGCTGTTCCATGCAGATCATGGCAACCTGGTGACTGCAGATTTGTCTATTGAGGGGCTGGATTCCGGGCGTAAAGCTATGCTGCTCCAGAAATCGGGTGACCGTCGCCTGAACATTCGTCCTGCTTTTATGTTGACGCCTGTTGCCATTGAGTCGCGTGCCAATCAGTTGATTAAGTCTGCCAGCGTGCCCGGTGCAGATGCGAACAGCGGCATTATTAACCCGATTCAGAATTTTGCCACGGTTCTGTCAGAGGCCCGTCTTGATGACAGCAGCCCGACGGATTATTACCTGGTGGCAGCGCAGGGGCGTGACACGATTGAAGTGGCTTACCTCGACGGTATTGATACGCCGTATCTGGAGCAGCAACAGGGCTTTACGGTTGATGGTGCAGCATTCAAGGTGCGCATTGATGCCGGAGTGGCACCGCTTGACTGGCGTGGCATGGTCAAAGTGAAAAAACAGTAAATAACCGCCGGACAGGGCGGTTTTTTTATGGCTGAAGCGGCGTACCAGGCGCCGCATTTACCGGAGAAGAAAATGTCAAAAAATTTTGTTCAGGACGGAAAAAACGTCGACTGGCTGAATGGGACCGGAAAGGTGGTGTCATCTGGCTATCTGGTTGTTCAGGATAATCTTGTTGGTGTTGCTCATGCTGATATTCCGGACGGGGATGTGGGCATTCTGCATACGGTGGGGGTTTTTTCTTTGCCTAAAGAGGCAGAGGCACTGACGCAAGGCAAGCTGGTGTATTTCAAAGCAGATACGGCAACACTGACGGCAACGAAATCAGGTAATACGCTGGTGGGAACAGTATGGGCATCGGCTGAAGCCGGAGATGCCTGTGTTTGTGTGCGTCTGGGGTACTGATGCATCGATTTTATAAACGGCTGATGCGGGCAGATGCCCGCATTTCCCGGCTTTTTTCCGAGGAGTGTCCGGCGATACTGTCTATTGGCAGCGAGCGTCGCCCTGTTATGGTGATTTTTGAATCTCCGGATGCGCCGGTTCGTGTCCCGGGTGGTGGAGAAATTAACGATCAGGCTCCGGCATTCAGCGCACTGACAGAGGATATTAAGGGGCTCAGCACAAACTGTGCAGTGGAGCTGAACCACGAATTTTACCGCGTCACGCATATTGGTGCGGATGAAATGGGGCGCACACGCGTAACGCTCGGGCGAGGACGGGGGACGTCGTTACCGTCCATCGAATGGAGTAAAAAATAAACTTCATAAGGAGATATCGCAATGGCGCGGGCATCACGCATCCGGAGAAATCTGTTATTTGATATCGACGTCGAAGAATTGTGGGATATTGCGGCGCAGGCTGGCGCAACGCAGCACCAGTTTCGTCTGGCCTATTCCCGCGCACTGAAGCGAACGGCATCAAAAATGCGCATGAAGGCGCTTGCGGAACTGAAAACCGGTCTGGCGCCCCGCAAAATGGACATGCTGCGCAGGCGTCTTTTTTCCACTCGCATTACCCGGGGTAATGCAATGGATGAAGCCCGTTTCTGGTTTGGTCTTAATGCGATCAAGATAAAGGATCTACGCGGACGCATTCGTGGACGACGTGTTCGTCATCATGATCTCCGTGATCCGGTAACCGGGCGGTTTATCAAAGAGAACCGTGCCCGACGGCGTCGCCGCAAAGCCAGCGATCCCGTTTTTGAGCCCAACGGTTCGTTTTTATCTCCTGCCACGTATGAAAACGGGCTGGTGATACGCAGCCGTAAAGAGAACCGACGAACGATCATCATCAAAAATCCGGAGACGGGGCGCGTCCGTGAAGCCGAGGCCAACATTTACGCCCGCACGATGGATTACGTGGAGGATGTGGCTTTTGCGGAGTGCCTGGAGATTTTTATGAAAGAGTTCGAATCAGACATCCGGCGACGCGCGAAGTACGGCATTACCGTGACCCCCCGATAAAAAACGTGAGGATGTAATGGCTGAACCCTTATGCATGGCATCCTGGCACACTGCTGTGCTGGATGCCCTGAAAAAACTTAAATGGATCAATGATGCGGACACCTATCCGGAACGGGTCACGCAGCTGGTCACTCCGGCGGTGTTTCTGGCGGTCGATGGCTGGGATGCGAAAAGCAATGCAGACGGGCAGATGACGGTGGTGTTGTCTGCCGCGTTGTGGGTACTGGTTGACCGTGCCGGTGAGCCGGAAGAAGAAAAAAAAGAAGAACGCAAGGCGATAAAGCCGGATATTTTTATCCGTTCGGCAGCCGCCGATCTGACGCATTGGCTCGACGGGCAGACGTTCGGACTGGCAAATGTGGAGCCTGCCATTTTTATATCAGCGGACGCAGATGAAACCGATCCGCGCCTGGATGATTATCTGGTCTGGCAGATTTTATTTAACCAGACGGTGACGTTTGGTATGGATCCCTTTGCCACGGATAACCTGCCGCTACAGCGGGCCTGGCTGGGCGTGGCACCGGAGATCGGGCGACAGCATGTGGATGATTACCGGCTGATTTTTGAGGGAAAGCCACGTGAATGAGGTTCTGGGGGATTTACAGCGTCGCCTGGCAAATATGGTCCGGCGTGGGGTGATCCACTCGGTGCGGCTGGACGGTGGTTTTCCGGAATGCCGCGTGGATCTGGGGGATATTGTGACCACCTGGCTGCCATTGTGTCAGGGTTTTGCCGGAAAAAACCGGGCAGATTTTGAGCCGTTTGCTGTGGGCGATGCGGTCACGGTACTGTCAGAGGCCGGGGAGCTGAATAACGGTCGTGTTTTTCCCGGCTGGAACACCGGTGCGGCACCGGCTCCGCAGGGCAGCGACAGTGAGCACATCACCCGTTACGGAGATGGTACTGAAATTTGCTATAACCGGGAGACGCACTCACTGACCATTATTCTGGCGGAAGGGGGCACCTATGCCATTACCGGGAATGGTGTGCTTGACGGAAACGTCGTGATTTCAGAAAACCTGATCGTGAACGGACGCACGATGGTTGAAGGTGAAGTGGTGGTGAAAAGTGATTTTTATGCAAAAGGCGAGGTGACGGATAAATCCGGCAGCATGAGCCGGATCCGGAAAACGTTTAATGGACACGACCATCCCGGAGACAGTGGGGGAACCACGAAAATACCGAATCAGAAAATGTGACCTGCTGCGGCAGGTTTTTTTATGTCCGGAGAATGCAAATGGGGCAATTACATGGTGTGGAAACCATCGAGCTGACGACAGGCACGGTGGCAGTAACCACAATAGAGACAGCCATTATTGGTGTGGTGGGAACCGCACCGCAGGCTGCCGGGGCTGTTGCAGCAACACTGACAGCGGGAACGCCGCTGCTGGGTAATGAGCTGACCTTTACGGCAAAAGTGGGGGGACGGAGCGGAAATACAATTACCGTTATTGCTGAACAGGCTTTACAGGCAGCAAAAGAAAAAAGTGCGGGTGCGGTTCCCACGTCAGCAAAATGGGAAAACGGAAGTCTGTTGATTTGGCTTGGATGCAGTGAAGAGGGGGCTGGTAATGCCACCGTCAGTGATGTTGTGACGGCAGTGAATGGTGCGGCGGGGGCCGGGGTGATTGCCTCCGGTAGTGGTGACGGTGTTGTGTCGCCGTTTTCCGGCACACTGAGTGGTGGCGAAGATGAACCGTTTCCGCTGAATACGCCAGTGACGATGGCGGGGACAACGGCGCTTTCACGTCTGGGGAGCGCCGGAACACTGAAGCAGGCGCTGACGGAGATTAACGACCAGCGTAACGCGCTGTCGGTGATCGTCCGGGTGGAAGAAAAAACGAATCCGGAAGAGCAGCGTGCTGCCATTCTTGCGGGGATCAGCGTGCTGTCATCGGCAAAATCCGTCACCACGTATCAGCCACGTATTGTGATCGCACCAGGATTCAGTGAAGACGATGCGGTGGGTAAGGCACTGGAAACTGTGGCCGGAAAACTGCGTGCAGTGGCGTACGTGGATTGTACTGCGGGCGCGACACTGCAGGATGTGGTGCAGCGTCGCCAGTCTTACGGTGCCCGGACTGAATTACTGCGTCCGCGTGTGCAGGTCAGTAATGCAGAGGGGCAGCTGGTGTATCGCCCGTATTCAGCGTTTGCTGCCGGACTGCGTGCCCGTATTGACTATGAAAAAGGGTGGTGGTGGAGCAAATCAAACCAGGAGGTTTACAACATCCTCGGTGTTGAGAAGGTGGATGAATTTATCCTCGGTGAGCGCAACTGCGATGCCAACCTGCTTAATATGCAGAATATCTCCACCCTGATCCGCCGTGCCGGATTTAAACACTGGGGAAACCGGCTGTGCTCGTCCCATCCCCAGTGGCATTTTGAGTCCGTCCGCCGTACTGCGGATGTGATTGAAGACAGTATCCAGGAGGCGATGCTGGCATATGTTGACCGCCCGCTCGATCGCCAGAATGCGGATGACATTATCGGCACCATTAATGCGTATATGCGTCGTCTGGTGGCAGAAGGTGCCATCTTCGGGGGGCGGGCCTGGCTGGATCCGGAACTGAATACCGCTGAAACGCTGGCAGCCGGTGAACTGTACATCAACTATGACTTCGGCCCCAAATCGCCGACGGAACTTATCAGCATGCGGGTGAGCGTCAACAACGAATACGGCATTAAGGAGATGACGGCAACATGAGCAGCAAAAACACATTACGCGCCTGGACTTTTTTCCGCCAGGGGGTCCGTATTCAGGGAGCGCATGAATTCACGCCACCCACGCTGTCCATTACCACCACCGATTTACGCACCGGGGCACAGGATGCGCCAACCCCGGTTGACGACGGCATGGAGGCGCTGACCTGCCAGATTAAGTTTTATGGTCTGGATACAGATATGCTGTCCAGTCTCGGATTTGTCAGTGGCAATCGCTCCCGCTTCACGGCCTATCAGGGGTATCTGGCGAACGGCACCGCGCTGGGGACCACTGAAGAAATCGAAGGGTTTGTGAAAACGGTGACGCCGGATGCGCGCGGAAACAGCAGCCTGTCAGAAAATGCAGTGACTGTGGAAATCGCGGTGAATTATTACCGTCAGACACTGGAGGGGATCGAGCTCATTATGATTGATACCGAGCGTTTTGAACGCCGGATCAACGGCGTGAATGTACTTGCCGGCCTGTCGGCAAAAGTGCGTCTCTGATCACTGATTAACGCATAACGGCCTGCGGGCCGTTTTTTTAAGGAGCAGATTATGAATATTCCGGGCGAAACCCGCACCATCACACTGTACACGCCGGTCACTCTGGGGGGCGGGGCTGTGCTGGAATGCATCACCATGCGCGAACCGCTGGTGCGCGATCGCATTGCCTTCACCAAAGACCGGGGAACAGAAGAGGAAAAAGAGGCGCGTATGATTGCGCAGCTTTGTAATCTGAGTGAGCAGGATATCTGGCTGCTGACCGCAGCGGATTATGCCCAGCTGACGGATGCCTTTAATGTTTTTATGCTGCCACCCGGGAAGCGACCGAAACCGAAATCTTCAGAGGGTTAAGGTTTCTCGGGCGGCGGCTGCATTTTCCTCTTTCTGATTATCTGTCCATGCCGTTCAGTGTGTTTACGGCATTTTTACTGGATGAAGTGGAGGCAGTAAAACGTGGGAAGCGTAAGCCAGAATCTTAAGGCCACCGTGTCGTTCGGGGGCAAACTGGACAGTTCGTGGCGTCGTTCGGCGACGGATCTGCGAAAAAATCTGCAGGATGTGGAGCAGCAGGCTGCACGTTTGCGTAAAGAGCAGGCAGAGCTGGCAGCAGAAATGAAACGGGCGGCGCTGGCAGGGAAACGTTTTAAGTCGATGGAGGATGAATACGCCCGGCTCACGGCTGAAATTAAGAAAGCGGATACGGCCCAGAAAAAACTGAACCGGAGCCTTGAGCGTCGTGATCGGCTCGGACGTTTTATGGGGAAGGGAAAAAGCCTGCTTGCCGGAACCGGTAAATTTGCCTGGAATGCCGGTCTGGCGATGGGGGGCGGTGCCGTGACCACGGCACTTGGTGCGCTGATTGCTCCGGCTGCCATGAATGCGCAGACGGCTGAAACAGCGGGTAAAGCGACTGCGTATGGCGTGGATACCCGCTCGTACATGAACTGGGACGCCCTGGCAAAACAGTACGATATGACTGGCGATAATATCGGGGATCTGTTTGAGGAATACCTGCATAAGGCCGGGGAATATAAACAAAATGGCAAGCAGAGTTCTCTTTCTGACGCCTTTGAAACGCTGGGATTTAATGAGGGCGAGCTTGCCGGACTGAGTGATAAGGCGCAGTTCGAAAAAATTATCGACAGGGCACTGTCACTGAAGGATGAATCAAAAGCATCGTTTGCGCTGGATGCGTTGTTTGGCGGTGAAGCCAGCAAGCTGCTGATGCTGATCAAACGCTCAGGAAAAAGTTTTCAGGAACTGCTGGCTGAGCAGGATAAATATAACCTGGTGACAAAAGAGGGTGTGGCTGGTGCACTTGCCGGAAACAAGGCTGTTTCTGATTTGCAGCAGGTTTTTTCTTCTGCGGTTGCAGAAATTTCCGGACAACTGGGCGCAGAGCTGGCCCCCGCCATACAACAGACAGCGGGTGACCTGGCAGAGTGGTTTAAAGGAGGAGGCATTAAAAAGGTTGTGTCTTTTCTGAGGGACACTCTGTATCCGGCAGCCCTGAAGTTTGGCGAAGGTGTCATTTTTGTCGGAAAAATCATTTTTGCGGTAGCCAAAAAACTTGCCTGGTTATTACCGGATGAACAGGGCGATCAGAAGCAGATTCTGGAGTATGTCGGGCGTGGCGACATGACCGCTGCCCGGACAGTGGCCCGGAACAGCGGACAGGATGCGTGGCTTGACGGGCAACTGAAAAATAATCCGGATTTTGAAAAGAATATCCGTGAAAAATACAACGCCGCGAAGGGCTTTATGGGCATTGTAGATACGGATGCGTTTCATGAATCGGTGAACAGTTACCTCACGCCGGAAAAAAAGTTTGATTTTTCGTTGCCGGCAGCGCAGGCAGGATCCGCCGGAAAACATGATGATCCTTTTGCCAGTGCGGGGGCATGGCAGGCTGCCGTGCAGGCCATTCCTGTTGAGGGCGGACAGTTCGGCGCACAGCTGAATGACAACAGTGTGAAGAATTATAACTTCAACATTGTTGCGCAGCCCGGACAGAGCGAACAGGGTATTGCGGACGCCATTGCCGGAATGACGAAAAACAACCCAGCCTTCAGTGGTAATAATGCGTTGTGGGATGGAGGAAGTGTCTGGTGAGTGTGGGTTCGGTTATTGCTCTCGCTGAAGACAGCCTTCAGCGTGACAACAGTTATCTCCGTGGTGCTGCAGATGCCAGAGTCATGCTGATGCTGGGGGATTTCGCCTTTTCCGTGGATACCACGGCATATAACCAGCTGACCCGTGAGGCTGGGTGGACCTGGAGCGAGCAGGCGCGTATCGGGCTGCAGAGTCTGCTGCAGTACACCGGGAAAAACGGGCGAACCGTCCGCCTTGAAGGGGAATCGCACGCCTTTTTGGGGAAGTCGGGGACGGAGGCGGTGAACACGCTGTATGACCTGGCGAATAAGGCTGAGCCGCAACTGCTGGTCAGTGGAGAAGGTGATGTGCTGGGATGGTGGGTGGTGGAGCGTTTTTCTGATTCCACCGACCGCTTTTTACCTGGTGGTGGGCACCGTAACAAAAAGTGGAGTCTGGAGCTGAAACATTATGCCGACGATCTGGATAACCCGTGACGGGGATGTGCTTGATGCGATTTGCGCCACGCATTACGGCACGGAAAATCTGTCTGCCGTGCTCACTCTTGTGCTGGAGGCCAATCATGGGCTGGCAGAGAAGGGCGCGGTGTATCCTGCGGGGATCCACATTGTGTTGCCTGAAATCACACAACAGGTGTCTGAGTCGCCATACAGTCTGTGGGATTAAGGGAGGAGATGATGACGTCATTATCCGAACAGCTGCAGGCAATAAATGCCGCGTATCAGGAGTCCCTGAAAAGTGAGGAAAAACAGGAAACCATTGCCACGACCGTCCGGGAATTCTGCCCGGCGTATCGGGTGACAGCTGAAGGGCGGGATATCACGCGGGTGCTGGCCCGTTATCTTGTGGATATCACCCTGACGGATTACGGCGGAGCCACCGCCAAATCTGATGAACTGAAAATCACGCTGCTTTCTGAAACACTGCCCCTGCCGACAAAGGGGGCGCGTCTGCGGGTGGCGCTGGGGTTTAACGGTAATCTGGTGGACAAGGGCTGGTTTGTTGTGTGCGGCGTGAGCAGCAGCGGCCCGCCGCGGCAGATCGAGATTTATGCTACCGCTGCCCCCATGAATGCGGAAAAGCAGTCCGGTGATGTGCTGAATCAGAAAACACGAAGCTGGGATAATCTCACGCTGGGTGATTTGGTGAAAACCGTTGCCACGGAAAACGGACTGAAGGCCTGGGTGGCGGAGAAGCTGGCGGGGATCCGCATTACTCATGTGGATCAGGTGGCAGAATCGGATGCCAGCCTGTTGTCTCGCCTTGCCCGGACGTATAACGCCGTCAGTAAACCTGCCGGAGGTTACTGGTTGTTTCTGGAGCAGGGTGCCGGAACCACCGTATCGGGCGCACCCCTGAAGACCGTGACGCTGACACCTTCCGTTGTGTCATCCTGGAGTTATCAGGAAGGTGAACGGGGGAGCTCTACCGGCGGTGGAGATAAAAAAAAGAAGAAAGAAAAAATCACGGTTCGTTATTTTGACAAGGCTGACGGGCGAACCAAAACAGCAACCGTGGAGCATGACGGCTCGTCTGTAACCAGTCCGTACACGCAGCCGGAAAAGGAAACGGCTGAACAACAGGCAAAATCGAAAAAAACACAGGCGCAACGTAACAGCCGGAAAATGACGCTGACAGGGCCGTGCCGTCCTTCATATGTTGCCATGACCGCCGAATCCGGCGTGGTGACATCCGGATTTGGTCAGCGGGAAGATCGCCGCTGGCTCGTGGAGTCACTGGCGTTTTCCCTCTCTTCTTCAGGCTTTACCTTCACGTTTAATCTGGTGGCTGAAATCAAAAACGCCAGTAAATCAGACAAAAAATCCGGTGATAAAACAGGGCCGGATTATTTTGGTACCGGATCAGGAAAAAAATAATCATGAATGGTGTGAACTGCCGGACAGGGAAGCGTCTGTCCGGTGCGGTGCATCTGCGCCAGTCAGTCAGCGATATTCTGAACACGCCAGTGGGAAGCCGTGTTCTGGTCAGGGATTACGGCAGCGATCTTTTTGAATTGCTGGACTCTCCCCGGGATGACCTGCTGAGGCTGCGCATAATTGCTGCCACGGCGACGGCGCTGGCACGCTGGGAGCCCCGGCTGAAAGTGTCAAAAGTGATCGTGACGTTTCCGGAAGATGAGGCCGGGTGCGTGGTGGATATCACGGGGACGAATACGGAAACCGGTACACAGGTATCAACAGGAGGAATAACCGTTTATGGCAGAAAGTTATGATGTGATTAATCTTTCGGATTTGCCCGTACCGGATGCCATCGTGGTGCCTGATGCGGCGGTGATTTTCGGGGCCTGGCTGGCACGTCTGCGCGAACTGGATCCTGAATTTGATGCACTGGTGGAATCCGACCCGGCTTACAAACAGGGCGAAGTGACAGCCTTTCAGCTTACCCTGGCTTTTCAGCGGGTGAATGATGCCGTGCGGGCTGTTTTTCTGGCAAGTGCACAGAAGGCCGATCTCGATCAGATTGGTGCGGCGTTCAATGTCGAACGTATGGTGGTTGTTCCGGCAAGTCCGGATGCCGTGCCTCCGACGGATGCGATTATGGAAGAGGACGATGCTTTTCGCGAACGCATCCAGCTGTCCTGGTCGCAACTGAATACCGCAGGTGCCCGCAATGCCTATCGTTTTCATGCCCGTTCTGCTGATGAAGATGTCCTGGATGCTGATGCCTGTGGTCCGGAAGAACACGGGCGTGCGGGGGAGGTGGATGTCTACGTGTTGTCCCGTGAAGGAAATGGCACTGCCAGCGAGGCGTTGCTGGACGCGGTCAGTGCGCGGCTGAATGCTGATGAAATTCGTCCGCTGACGGATTTTGTGACGGTGAAAAGCGCCATTATTAATGACTATTCCGTGACGGCTGAGCTGGAAATACCGGACGGTCCGGATGCCGGTGAAGTGCTGGAGAATGCAAAAAACACGCTGCTGTCTTATACCCGGCTGGCAAACCGGATTAATGGCATGGTGCCGCTGTCCGCCATTTACGCCGCACTGCAACAGACCGGTGTGGCTCGGGTTATTCTGTCCAGCCCCCGGGCTGATATTGAACCGGCAACCGGTACGGCTCCCCGTTGTGCCGCTGTTAATGTGACGCGTAAAGAGGTGTGATGATGGCGGAGACATTTCGCTCACTTCTGCCGCCTTCCGCGGTCAGGCCGGAGCGGGCACAGGAGCAGGCCACAACAGAAAGCATCCTGACGCTTGATACGGATATGGTCAGAAAGGTGAAGGATCCGGATACCTGCCCGTTGCATCTGTTGCCGTGGCTGGCCTGGGAGTTTGCTGTGGATTTCTGGCAGGATGACTGGAGTGAAGAGCAGAAGCGGCAAATTTTACGTGATGCGGCATATGTGCATCAGCACCGGGGAACGGCGGGGGCAGTGCTGCGGGCGCTTGGTGCGGTTGGTGTTCCGGCGGCAATCAAAGAGTGGTGGCAGGATTCACCGCGCAAAAAACCGTACACCTTTCGTGTGGAGCTGTTTTTGCGGGAAGGCGCTGACAGTGTGCTTTACAGCCAGGTCAGGGCGCTGGTCATTAAGGCCAAGAATTTACGCAGCGGTCTGAGCACCATTGACGTAAATACGGATATCGGAAAGGAGAGCCAGTTTTATGTTGGTGGCGCGATGACTGCGCATATTGATGTGGTGATTGAGGCGGGAGAATAACGTGACCACGAAACATTGCAGTATTCTGACAAACAGGGGAAAGGCACTGGAGGCCGCGTCTGCGTCGGGTGGTGTGCCGGTGGTGCTGGACGGGTTTGTGGTGGGGGATGGAAACGGGCATGCCGTCACACCAGAGGCAGTGCAGACGGCTCTGGTCAGGGAAGTTTATCGCGGCACTATATCACGTCTGGCGGTCTCGCCTGATCAGGAAAACCAGTTTATTGCGTATCTTGCACTGCCGGAGGGTGTGGGGGGATTTACGGTCAGGGAAGCGGGGCTGCTGACCAGCGATGGTGAACTTTATGCCGTCGGAAGTTGTGCTGCCATTGAGAAACCGGAAAACGGTGTGACAGCCACACTGCAGTTCCGCCTGGCAGTGGCTGAAAGCGCGCAGGTTACACTGAAGGTGGCAACCGGAGATGGCCTGTTTCTGCGACAGGACAGGAATCTTTCGGATGTGGAAGACAGGGATGAGTCTGTTGAAAACCTCGGATTAAAACCCACGGTGGACAAGGCAAAAAATTCCGTTCAGCGTGATGGCGACAACATGACCGGGGAGCTGAAAATCCGTGGTGTTAATGCGCTGAGGATTTTCAACGACGCTTTTGGCCTGATTTTTCGTCGTTCGGAAGAGAGCCTGCATCTCATTCCCACCCAGGAAAACCAGGGTGAAAACGGCGATATTGGCCCACTGCGACCGTTCAGCATTAACCTGCGGACGGGTGAAATATCCATGTCGCATAAAGTGTCTGTTGGCGGCGGTTCGCAGGTCAATGGTGCACTTGGTATCGGCGTTCAGAACGCGCTGGGCGGAAACTCAATTGCTTTCGGGGATAACGATACCGGCCTGAAACAGAATGGTGACGGCCTGCTGGATGTTTATGCCAATGGTCAGCACGTATTCCGTTTTCAGAATGGCGCGTTACAAAGTAACCGGGCAGTGAATGTTTCAGGGCGGGTAACACCAACTGATTATGGCAATTTCGATGAACGCTACCAGACCAAAACAGGCGGCGTGCAGAATTTTCAGTACACCAGTGAGGTGTTTTA
>NZ_VNXM01000033.1:0-995 GCF_009820205.1 Escherichia sp. HH26CH | reverse complement strand
CCGGAAGAAAAAGCTCGTGGTATCACCATCAACACTTCTCACGTTGAATATGACACCCCGACCCGTCACTACGCGCACGTAGACTGCCCGGGGCACGCCGACTATGTTAAAAACATGATTACCGGTGCTGCTCAGATGGACGGCGCGATCCTGGTAGTTGCTGCGACTGACGGCCCGATGCCGCAGACTCGTGAGCACATCCTGCTGGGTCGTCAGGTAGGCGTTCCGTACATCATCGTGTTCCTGAACAAATGCGACATGGTTGATGACGAAGAGCTGCTGGAACTGGTTGAAATGGAAGTTCGTGAACTTCTGTCTCAGTACGATTTCCCGGGCGACGACACTCCGATCGTTCGTGGTTCTGCTCTGAAAGCGCTGGAAGGCGACGCAGAGTGGGAAGCGAAAATCCTGGAACTGGCTGGCTTCCTGGATTCTTACATTCCGGAACCAGAGCGTGCGATTGACAAGCCGTTCCTGCTGCCGATCGAAGACGTATTCTCCATCTCCGGTCGTGGTACCGTTGTTACCGGTCGTGTAGAACGCGGTATCATCAAAGTTGGTGAAGAAGTTGAAATCGTTGGTATCAAAGAGACTCAGAAGTCTACCTGTACTGGCGTTGAAATGTTCCGCAAACTGCTGGACGAAGGCCGTGCTGGTGAGAACGTAGGTGTTCTGCTGCGTGGTATCAAACGTGAAGAAATCGAACGTGGTCAGGTACTGGCTAAGCCGGGCACCATCAAGCCGCACACCAAGTTCGAATCTGAAGTGTACATTCTGTCCAAAGATGAAGGCGGCCGTCATACTCCGTTCTTCAAAGGCTACCGTCCGCAGTTCTACTTCCGTACTACTGACGTGACTGGTACCATCGAACTGCCGGAAGGCGTAGAGATGGTAATGCCGGGCGACAACATCAAAATGGTTGTTACCCTGATCCACCCGATCGCGATGGACGACGGTCTGCGTTTCGCAATCCGTGAAGGCGGCCGTACCGTTGG
>NZ_VNXM01000057.1:0-1038 GCF_009820205.1 Escherichia sp. HH26CH | reverse complement strand
CCAGGAGCCGGACACCTTTGCAGTGGTGAGCTTCCGGTTAGTCCAGAACCAGTCATATCCGTTTGTGATGAGTGTGGATGTTGCCAGCGACTCTTTTATGCAGACGGCGGAGATGCTGCTGGAGAAGAAGGCGACACTGACCATCTGGCAGGGCGTCATCCCGCTGCGTTATGTCACCGGCGTGGTGGCGGGTTTTGGCATGCAGGAGAATAACGGCTGGCAGATGCGTTATCACCTGCGTATTGAGCCGCCGTTATGGCGGTGCGGGCTGCGGCGGAACTTCCGTATCTTCCAGCAGCAGGATATCCGGACGATATCGGCCACGTTACTGAACGAGAACGGCGTCACGGAGTGGACGCCGCTGTTTTATGAGGACCATCCGGCGCGGGAATTCTGTGTCCAGTACGGGGAAAGCGACCTGACGTTTCTGTCCCGGTTGTGGGCGGAGGAGGGAATTTTCTTCTTTGAGCGGTTTGCGGCGGACAGTCCGGAGCAGAAGCTGACGCTGTGCGACGATGTGGCGGGGCTGTCACAGGCGGGGGAGTTTCCGTTTAACCCGGACACATCGGCAGGAGCGGAGACGGAGTGTGTCAGTATGTTCCGTTATGAGGCGCATGTCCGCCCGTCGTCGGTGCAGAGCCAGGATTACACGTTTAAGGTGCCGGACTGGCCGGGGATGTATGAGCAGCAGGGTGAGAACCTGAACGGACAGCTGGCGCAGTATGAAATATTTGATTATCCGGGAAGGTTCAAGGATGAACAGCACGGCAAGGATTTCACGCTGTACCAGATGGACAGCCTGCGCAGTGATGCGGAAAAGGCCACAGGGCAGAGTAATTCGCCGCGGCTGTGGCCGGGAACGCGGTTTACGCTGACGGGGCATCCGCAGAAGATGCTGAACCGTGAATGGCAGGTGGTACAGAGCATACTGTCAGGAAGCCAGCCGCAGGCGCTGCACGGCAGCCAGGGGAGAGGAACCACGCTGGGCAATCAGTTAGAGGTGATACCGGCAGACCGGACGTGGCGTCCACGGCTGCA
>NZ_VNXM01000031.1:0-1247 GCF_009820205.1 Escherichia sp. HH26CH | reverse complement strand
CTTATCAGGCCTTGTATTATCCCTCCTGTGCAGAGAAAATCGGCCAGTTTTCTCTGCCTGCAGTCCGCATGCCGTATCGGGCCTTAGGTTTTCAACCTGTTGCGTAGATTTATGCAGCGGACTGCCTTTCTCCCAAAGTGATAAACCGGACAGTATCATGGACCGGTTTTCCCGGTAATCCGTATTTGCAAGGTTGGTTTCACTATGGAACATGAACTTCATTATATCGGTATCGACACCGCTAAAGAGAAACTGGATGTCGATGTGTTGCGTCCTGATGGTCGTCATCGCACCAAAAAATTCGCTAACACCACTAAAGGGCACGATGAGCTGGTGAGCTGGCTGAAAGGTCACAAGATTGACCATGCGCATATCTGCATCGAAGCGACCGGCACCTATATGGAACCTGTCGCTGAGTGCCTTTACGATGCAGGTTACATAGTGTCAGTCATTAATCCTGCGCTGGGTAAAGCTTTCGCTCAGAGTGAAGGACTGCGTAACAAGACTGATACCGTGGATGCGCGCATGCTGGCAGAGTTCTGTCGTCAGAAGCGCCCTGCAGCCTGGGAAGCGCCTCACCCGCTTGAACGCGCGTTGCGTGCCCTGGTAGTACGCCACCAGGCGCTGACAGATATGCACACGCAGGAACTGAACCGCACTGAAACGGCGCGGGAAGTCCAGAGGCCGAGCATTGATGCTCACCTTCTGTGGCTTGAAGCAGAGCTGAAGCGTCTTGAGAAGCAGATAAAAGACCTGACAGACGATGATCCGGATATGAAACACCGCAGGAAACTGCTGGAAAGTATCCCGGGTATCGGAGAAAAAACATCTGCGGTATTGCTGGCTTACATTGGTCTGAAGGACCGTTTCGCCCATGCCAGACAGTTCGCCGCTTTTGCGGGTCTGACACCACGGCGTTATGAATCAGGCAGTAGTGTGAGAGGGGCAAGCCGGTTGAGTAAAGCCGGACATGTGTCGCTTCGCAGGGCGTTGTATATGCCTGCAATGGTAGCCACCAGTAAGACTGAGTGGGGACGGGCGTTCCGCGACCGTCTGGCGGCTAATGGCAAGAAAGGAAAGGTGATTCTCGGCGCGATGATGCGCAAGCTGGCACAGGTGGCGTATGGCGTGCTGAAGTCAGGGGTCCCGTTCGATGCGTCACGGCATAATCCGGTAGCGGCGTAAAAATCGCGGAAGGGATGAAAAAAACAGCGCCTGACGGCGCTGTGTCTGGCATGCCTGCAATC
>NZ_VNXM01000015.1:0-1251 GCF_009820205.1 Escherichia sp. HH26CH | reverse complement strand
GTGTAGTGGCACAGTAAATTTGGCCACCTGATTAAAGGTGATATTCTCACCTCAACACAAAACAGGTGACTTAATGAACAAGAAAACCAAACGTACTTTCACCCCTGAGTTCAGGCTGGAATGTGCACAGCTGATTGTTGATAAGGGCTATTCGTATCGACAAGCCAGTGAGGCGATGAATGTCGGTTCTACCACGCTTGAGAGCTGGGTACGTCAGCTCAGGCGAGAGCGCCAAGGTATTGCGCCCTCTGCAACACCCATTACCCCTGAACAGCAACGTATTCGCGAGCTGGAAAAGCAGGTTCGCCGACTGGAGGAACAAAATACGATATTAAAAAAGGCTACCGCGCTCTTGATGTCCGACTCACTGAACGGTTTACGATAGTTTCCAGACTGAGTGACAGCCACTCAGTTGTCAGCCTCTGTTCCGCACTGGGAATACACCGTAGCAGTTACCGGTACTGGCGAAAACGACGCGATACGGTTAATTCGGCTCGCGTCAGGTTGTGCAGCGAAATACGCCGGGCATGGAACCAGAGCCGGGGCTCTGCAGGCGCGCGCACGCTGGCTGAAATGCTGACCCAAAACGGCGTCCCGATGAGCCGTTATCGTGCCGGACGGCTGATGAAATACCTGAACCTGAGCAGTTGTCAGCCCGGAAAACATCAATACAAAAATGCCTGTCAGGAGCATACGTGTTTGCCGAATCTGCTCGAGCGTCAGTTCGCTGTACCGGAGCCAGACAGGGTATGGTGCGGAGATATTACGTATATCTGGGCAGGAAATCGCTGGTGCTATCTGGCGGTCGTCATGGATCTTTTTGCCCGCAGGGTTATCGGCTGGAGCCTGTCAGCGAATGCCGATACTGCACTGATAAGCAGTGCCTTGCGGATGGCGTATGAGGTGCGTGGTCAGCCGCGGGACGTCATGTTCCATAGCGACCAGGGAAGTCAGTATACAGGACTGAAATATCAACAGCTTCTCTGGCGTTACAGGATAAAGCAAAGTGTCAGCCGACGGGGAAACTGCTGGGATAACAGTCCTATGGAACGCTTCTTCCGCAGTCTGAAAACAGAATGGGTGCCGACGGATGGTTACGTAGGCAAGGACGAGGCCCGGCAACAAATTAGCGGTTATATCCTGAATTATTACAATAGCGTCAGGCCTCACCATTACAACGGTGGGTTGACGCCGGAAGAATCAGAGAACAGATACCGTTTTTACTGTAAAACCGTGGCCAATATTACTTGA
>NZ_VNXM01000006.1:0-1553 GCF_009820205.1 Escherichia sp. HH26CH | reverse complement strand
CTTGTGAAGAGATGGTGGCAGGCCCACCGGGATCTGCTGTCGGAAGTCGGTCCCAAACAACCCCGGCTGCTGTGGTAAAGAGCCATGGTAGTGAGCGCAGGGGGAACGATCAGACGAGATCTGATCCTATGTGAGATACAGTGAGATGAGTAAACCCGAACCTGTGTTGAAACGTCGTTAGTCCTAAGTGACATCAAAACCGGAGGTTTCGTGATACCACCGGGATTAATTTACGGGTGAATTCCGAATGCTGCGTGAATGGTGTCCGGTGTATAGCAGGCATGACGCTGTATCAGGCTCTTTGCAGGAACTACGGGAACCGGTCGTCGCAATGTCAAGAGAGAAATACAAATAACCGAAATTATGAGTATGAGAGTATCGATGTGCGAAACCGGGGCAGAGCTGTTCGTAGTAGTGAGGAAGCGTTTGTAATGAACGTGGAGCGAAGGGACAGCGTCGGGCAGTCTGCATCACAGCCCAACTGTAGGCAGGAGGAGGCAGTGTGTGAACAGACAAAACCGTTTCAGGTCAGTAAATTGCATGTGGTGGAAGCGTACCGGCGGATAAAGGCGAATGCCGGAGCTGCCGGAGTGGATAACCAGACGCTGAAAGATTTTGAGCGGGATCTGAAAGGAAATCTGTACAAAATCTGGAACAGGTTATCGTCGGGAAGCTGGATGCCGCCGCCAGTGCGTGCGGTGGAAATTCCGAAGAAGGATGGCAGCAAAAGACTTTTAGGAATACCGACAGTAAGCGATCGAATAGCGCAGATGACGGTGCTGGTAACGTTTGAACCATTAGTGGAGCTTTATTTCCTGAATGATTCATACGGATACCGGCATGGAAAATCAGCGCTGGATGCAATAGCAGTCACCAGAAAACGTTGCTGGCAATACGACTGGTGTCTTGAGTTTGATATTAAAGGGTTATTCGATAATATCCCCCACGATTTATTACTCAGGGCAGTAGATAAACATTGTGCGGATAAATGGGTAAGACTGTCTATTCGCCGGTGGCTGACAGCGCCGGTGCAGATGCCGGATGGAACACTGAAGGAAAGAAATAAAGGTACGCCACAGGGTGGAGTCATCAGCCCGGTACTGGCGAATTTATTTCTGCACTATGTGTTTGATAAATGGCTGACGTTACATTATCCGGAAATTCCCTGGTGCCGTTATGCAGATGATGGATTAATTCATTGTGGCAGTAAACAACAGGCAGAGGAATTACTGAATAAGCTGGCAAAACGTTTTCAGGAATGTGGACTGGAATTACATCCGGAGAAAACGAAAATAGTTTACTGCAAAGACAGCGAACGACAGGCGAACCATGAAACAGTGCAGTTTGATTTTCTGGGGTATACGTTCAGAGCGCGAAGAGCACGTAACCACCGGCGGGGAAACCTCTTTACGAGTTTCAGCCCGGCGGCGAGTAACCGTGCGCAGAAAGGCATGATTGGAAAACTCAGGAAACTGTGGATCAGACGCAGGGTGGAGATGAGTCTCGAAGATATTGCGAAGTGGCTGAATCCGATAATATCGGGGTGGCTGAAT
>NZ_VNXM01000050.1:0-1732 GCF_009820205.1 Escherichia sp. HH26CH | reverse complement strand
ATCAGACAATCTGTGTGAGCACTGCAAAGTACAGTTCTTTAAGGTAAGGAGGTGATCCAACCGCAGGTTCCCCTACGGTTACCTTGTTACGACTTCACCCCAGTCATGAATCACAAAGTGGTAAGCGCCCTCCCGAAGGTTAAGCTACCTACTTCTTTTGCAACCCACTCCCATGGTGTGACGGGCGGTGTGTACAAGGCCCGGGAACGTATTCACCGTGGCATTCTGATCCACGATTACTAGCGATTCCGACTTCATGGAGTCGAGTTGCAGACTCCAATCCGGACTACGACGCACTTTATGAGGTCCGCTTGCTCTCGCGAGGTCGCTTCTCTTTGTATGCGCCATTGTAGCACGTGTGTAGCCCTGGTCGTAAGGGCCATGATGACTTGACGTCATCCCCACCTTCCTCCAGTTTATCACTGGCAGTCTCCTTTGAGTTCCCGGCCGGACCGCTGGCAACAAAGGATAAGGGTTGCGCTCGTTGCGGGACTTAACCCAACATTTCACAACACGAGCTGACGACAGCCATGCAGCACCTGTCTCACGGTTCCCGAAGGCACATTCTCATCTCTGAAAACTTCCGTGGATGTCAAGACCAGGTAAGGTTCTTCGCGTTGCATCGAATTAAACCACATGCTCCACCGCTTGTGCGGGCCCCCGTCAATTCATTTGAGTTTTAACCTTGCGGCCGTACTCCCCAGGCGGTCGACTTAACGCGTTAGCTCCGGAAGCCACGCCTCAAGGGCACAACCTCCAAGTCGACATCGTTTACGGCGTGGACTACCAGGGTATCTAATCCTGTTTGCTCCCCACGCTTTCGCACCTGAGCGTCAGTCTTCGTCCAGGGGGCCGCCTTCGCCACCGGTATTCCTCCAGATCTCTACGCATTTCACCGCTACACCTGGAATTCTACCCCCCTCTACGAGACTCAAGCTTGCCAGTATCAGATGCAGTTCCCAGGTTGAGCCCGGGGATTTCACATCTGACTTAACAAACCGCCTGCGTGCGCTTTACGCCCAGTAATTCCGATTAACGCTTGCACCCTCCGTATTACCGCGGCTGCTGGCACGGAGTTAGCCGGTGCTTCTTCTGCGGGTAACGTCAATGAGCAAAGGTATTAACTTTACTCCCTTCCTCCCCGCTGAAAGTACTTTACAACCCGAAGGCCTTCTTCATACACGCGGCATGGCTGCATCAGGCTTGCGCCCATTGTGCAATATTCCCCACTGCTGCCTCCCGTAGGAGTCTGGACCGTGTCTCAGTTCCAGTGTGGCTGGTCATCCTCTCAGACCAGCTAGGGATCGTCGCCTAGGTGAGCCGTTACCCCACCTACTAGCTAATCCCATCTGGGCACATCCGATGGCAAGAGGCCCGAAGGTCCCCCTCTTTGGTCTTGCGACATTATGCGGTATTAGCTACCGTTTCCAGTAGTTATCCCCCTCCATCAGGCAGTTTCCCAGACATTACTCACCCGTCCGCCACTCGTCAGCAAATCAGCAAGCTGATTCCTGTTACCGTTCGACTTGCATGTGTTAGGCCTGCCGCCAGCGTTCAATCTGAGCCATGATCAAACTCTTCAATTTAAAAGTTTGATGCTCAAAGAATTAAACTTCGTAATGAATTACGTGTTCACTCTTGAGACTTGGTATTCATTTTTCGTCTTGCGACGTTAAGAATCCGTATCTTCGAGTGCCCACACAGATTGTCTGATAAATTGTTAAAGAGCAGT